>NZ_MJAT01000039.1 GCF_001742305.1 Desulfuribacillus stibiiarsenatis
GATGACGAGGTAGATAGGTCTGGAGTGTAAGCATAGTGATATGTTAAGCGGACAGATACTAATCGGTCGAGGGCTTAACCAAAAGGGTTAACCCAAAAACGCACACAGAGTAAGACAAAAAATGTTTCGATGTCGATAGTAGGTTTTAGCGTGTAGTTGAATGTCTGGTGGCGATAGCGGAGGGGACACACCCGTTCCCATACCGAACACGATCGTTAAGCCCTCCAGCGCCAATGGTACTTAGGACGTCGGTCCTTGGGAGAGTAGGACGTTGCCAGGCAATCATATGAAAAGCACTTATGGTAAGGATAAAACCTTCTATAAGTGTTTTTTTGCATTCTCTGCTATTCACTATAAGATTGTAAAAACAAGTAAAAGACTTTTTAGAAATAGTTTAAAATTATAGAAATTTATCAATTAATACCATTATTGACAAATTTGCATATTTACTTTATATTATAAAGTAAATATGCGGAGTGGTGCAAATTGAAAAATATCTTATTAGATGCAGCTTTAAATGATATACGTACTATTAGAGACTCTATTGGAGATTCGAAAAGTGCTTCAAGTCAAATATACAAATTTATGCTATATCTAGGCATTATTAATTTAATTTACTTTACTATTATAACGGTTGGGGCAATTACATTAGATTTGTACACGTACCAAATAGCTTCAAACACTAGTAAGTTACTAACTACATTTTTATATGTTGCTGTATTTATTTATTTTATGAAAATATACAAAAAGGAAAGATCAGGATCTAACAAGTACTATTTTAGTTTTCTTTGCGTATTTGCAGGTGTTACATTTTTATTGCCTATAATGATGTTACTGATAAGAATTATGCTCTATTATATGCCGTTTTCCAACGAAAAGATTGTAGAATCTATAGTTTATTTACAAAACATAAGTATGCTGTCAAATATACTTCTTTTCTGTACTTTTATTATTATATGTGCTGTTATACTGAGAAAAATTATTATGTCATCTATCTCAGCAATTATTATATTTGTATATTTAGTATTATCAGGAGTCTATAATGACATAGAGTTTATGATTAGCTATTCTAGATTACCTACATCCATTTCATTGGTGTCTTTGTACTATCATATAGTTATCTCATTTGGCTTCATAATATTGGCAATTATTTTGAGGAATGGTTGTGGAGCAGGTTGTTCAAATGGAAATCAATAATATTCCTGAAGCATTTACGCTACCGTTAAGGTTAAGTTTAATAAGTTGTTTAGTTAGAGGACAAAAGACATTCAATGAAATAAAGCTCATCACGAAAGCTACTGATGGAAATATAAGTGTACAATTATCAAAACTGCAGAAATGGGGATATGTAGAATCAGAAAAAAAGATTATTGATAAAAAAATGCAAACCGTATATTCTCTTACATCATTTGGCAGGGATGAATTAGAGGAATATGTTGTATTGCTGGAGACTATTATTCGTGATTCTTCATTAACTGTTGATTGATAATTTACTAAAGAGGTTGGATAAATGAAGAATTTAATTTAAATTTAGGGTTTTCATATGTAGATGAATCTAAAATGACATTAGAGGAATATGAAAGAGTAGTACGAAAATTAGCGGTACAGCAAAGAAATTTGTTAGATTATATTGCTATGCGTGAAAACCAAAGTGTAACTGATAAAAAATTCAGAATCAATGGATATTGGTGTTTATTCCACTGTCACCAAAACTAGGACGCAAGATGAATGGGGAAATCCACAGTATTTTTCTATTACAACTATATTTGATGTTAGTGGTACCACTATATCAAATATGAGAAATTCAAGTTTTAATCTTAAATATTTAGCGTATGCTACAAATAAATATGTCAGTAATTTAACTGGACCAACATATAATGTTATAGATAACGGTAGAACAGGAACGGTAAGATATGTTGGGAAACTCCATTTTATTGGGGATCCGTTTGGTATTTCGAATGTAACTTTCTATACTGAATTTTACTATAATAGCTAAAAGAAAATAATATTATTATAAAAGTGAAGATATTGCTTACCAAGCAATATCTTCACTTTTTTGTAAACAAGTATCATTTGTTAGTCCATATTCGGTAGACGACTACTAGGCTTGTTATAATACTAATCTATAACTAATCATGTGAGCTGGAGCGTTGTTTAGAGCTAGGGGATATACCTGAAAGTTGAAACAGAATGATAAGACCTTTGAGAGAATAATTTATCAAAAGTCTTTTTGCTACTCTAATGTACTGTACACGCCTAGCTTCCTAGCTGTTTTAAAGAGTGAGAGTTATTTAATAAACACAAACAACTCATCAAACAACTGATTCAAAATTAAATTCGGATACCTTCTCATTGAAATATTCAAATAATCGTTAATGATAAACATATCACTTGTTGAGGATGAGAGTAAAATCTCCCCCCAGCACTCGGATTCATAACGACAGAGCATCCCTAATATAAACATGAGTATAAAATGAACGCTAATCTCAGGAAGATTAATATCTTTATGTATCTTTGATCGGAAGAAGATTCTTCGATTTACATCCTCTATAACGTATTCATTATTAAAGCCCAAGGGCCATCGAGAACGAGAAAGACCATTTTTATTTTCCCAAATTGCTTCTGGAAGGCCTATGTATTCCGCATCAATATAATGTAATATATCTCTACTTATATGGATAGGTGTTTGTGTAGGATTCGCGTATAGATCCGGCGGTGCCGTATGGAAGGGCCGACCCTCAACGGATAAAAGCTACCCTGGGGATAACAGGCTTATCTCCCCCAAGAGTCCACATCGAAGGGAGGTTTGGCACATCGATGTCGGCTCATCGCATCCTGGGCTGAAGTAGGTCCCAAGGGTTGGGCTGTTCGCCCATAAAGCGGTACGCGAGCTGGGTTCAGAACGTCGTGAGACAGTTCGGTCCCTATCTGTCGTGGGCGTAGGAAATTTGAGAGGAGCTGTCCTTAGTACGAGAGGACCGGGATGGACAAACCGCTGGTGTACCAGTTGTTCCGCCAGGAGCATAGCTGGGTAGCCAAGTTTGGAAGGGATAAGCGCTGAAAGCATCTAAGCGCAAAGCCCCCCTCAAGATAAGATTTCCCATAGCATAAGCTAGTAAGACCCGTGTAAGCATAGTGATATGTTAAGCGGACAGATACTAATCCCATACCGAACACGATCGTTAAGCCCTCCAGCGCCAATGGTACTTAGGACGTAGGTCCTTGGGAGAGTAGGACGTTGCCAGGCAATGAATGAAGACCTTTGAGAGAGTTATCTTTCAAAGGTCTTTTTATTGTATCTAATATTACTTTTATTCTACTGCTTTTCTATATTTCTCACTTTTTTTATATATGTGTTTGCAACTTTTTTCAGGAAAATAGTGTATGTTTATTATAGAACTCTTTGTTCGAACCTTTATATACAACTTTAAGATTTTTATATAAATGATTATGGGATATGGCTTTTTTGTAGAAGGAGGTAAGAATGGATGGATATATCGCTATCATTGATTAAGGAATGTAAGGCCCACAATGCACAAGCCTTTGATCAATTGTTACATAGATATGAATCCCAATTGTATCGGCTTTGTTATGGATACACTCGAGACCGTGAAGAAACTTTAGATATTCTTCAAGAAGTATATATTAAAATCTTTCGCTCCATCCATACCTTTAATGAGGATATGCCATTCTACCCTTGGGTCAAAAGAATTGCTATAAATACCTGTATAAATTACTATCGCTCACGTAATAAATATCAGGAGGTATCTCTTGATGCGAAAATAGATGAACAACAGGAATTCATTAACAAAATTATAGATACCACTAATATTGAGGAAACTGCGTGTGCCAATGATACACAGGAGATTATTAGCAGAAGTATTAAGAGTTTGCCAGAAGCTTATAGAATTCCAATTGTCTTACGATATACGGAGGATATGAGCTACGAGCAAATTGCGAAGGCATTAAATCAACCGTTGGGTACGGTAAAAAGTAATATTTCAAGAGGTAGAAGCTTGTTAAGAAAGTTTTTAGATGAACATAAGCTGTTGGAGGTGTAAATATGGATTATTACTGTATTGGAGTTCAAGAACAACTCAGCGCATATATAGACAAAAAGGTTAGCAATATTGAAAAAACTTTAATTAATAATCATCTGAAAACCTGCCCAGATTGCCGATATGTTCTTAACCAACTAAAGCTGGTCGATTGGAATTTGCGCAATGAAGATGAGATAGAAATCCCTGCAATAGAGTTAGAAATGCTTAGAAAGTCTACCATTGATGCTGAGATGAGTACTCCCGAAAAAAATAGCATTACCAAGACGAATACAAATCAATCAAATCGTACAACACACACGTTCAATGGTAATAAAAATAAGAATAAGAAACAAAATACTATGCAAAAAACTACATTCGCTACAGTATACGAAATTCAACAACGAAACATAAGAAAAGCTACTATGTTCACTGAATTTATACCTGGACTGAACAAGAGCGGACAACTCGTCCAATATACAGGGAAAAAAATAAAGGATTCAATCTTCTCGAGAATATCGAAAAGTATAGGGGGTTAGGAACTTGAGTTTATTCCTTGACCTTATTCTTATTGCAACATCAATTATAATTCTACTATTAATCCTAATAATCGTTTTACCGTTTCACTACCAGGTAAAATATAATAATCATGAAAAATACCTATTAGAACTACAAGTGTCACTGGCAACTATTCTAGGTATGACATTTAAAGCTGGATCTTTACAAAAAAAGAAATTGACCCTATGGATTGGAGCACTCAATAAAGATATTCATATAAATGAAAATAAAAAAATCGAAGAGGAAGAAGAAACGAAAAACAATAAGCAAATAGATAGAAAAAAAGTTGAGGAAAAGGAAGAGGAACTAGAGAATTTAAAAACTGTAAGATCAAGCCAGAAGGCTAATGGACGCTTTTTATTAAAATATATACGATTCCAGAATGTTAAAGATGTATATAGGCTTCTAGCTGATTTGATAAACATGATAAGTCCAAAGAAGTTTAAAATAATAGCAACGATTGGTTTTTATGAGCCCCATTATACGGCATGGCTACTAGGGGCCGTTGAAGTCTTTAGAGGTTTGAAGCCAAATTATAGTATATCGATTATCCCGGCGTGGGAGGAAGAGATTGTAGACGTTGACATCAAGGTATCAGGGAAAGTCATCCTGTTAGTCATATTGTTACGGGTATTGAAATTCATATTTGCTAAGTCGACAAGGAGAATTTGGATTAGTTGGATTCGTTACAAGATAAATCCGAAAAAATTCGCAATGTAATTTGCAACCCTATGCGTTCGTTTGGTGTATTAATGGATTAGATGCAATAAACAATCACTATTAAATAAAAGGAGATGGATTATATGGTAAAGGACATTATGGATTCAGTATTAGAGCGATTGGAGAAATTCTTACAAACAAAAACAGTAATTGGGGAAGCGATTCAAATAGGGAATGTTACTTTGATTCCAGTGCTAAGCGTGTCCTTTGGGTTAGGCGGAGGCGGAGGAGAAGGAGAACACAAGGGGTCAGACAATGGATCAGGTGCAGGTGCAGGTGCAGGTGCGAGAATTTCACCAAAGGCTCTAGTAGTTGTGAAGGATGATGAAGTATCAATTCTACCAATAAGTGAACGAGGATCCCTAGAAAAAATTGTTTCGATGGTACCAGATATTGTAGATAAGATTAAAGTTAATTGCTGTGAAGGTTCCGAAAAAAAAGAATAGTTATATCGAGTTGCACACTCCAATCTAGCGAGTGTGCAACTTGTTTTATACTATCAGAATTTATAAATTTAGTGTTGATAGTATAACGGCAACTAAGGCATTCACCAGCGTCTTAAGGACTTGGTGTATGCCAAGTTTTGTTTATAGATGCCTATTTAACAAAAACAAATAATTCATCAAATAATTGATTTAAGATTAAATTTGGATATTTACGCATCGAGATATTTAAGTAATCATTTATAATAAACATATCACTTGTCGAGGATGAGAGTACAATCTCCCCCCAGCGCTCGGATTCATAACGACAGAGCATCCCCAATATAAACATGAGTATAAAGTGAACACTAATTTCAGGAAGATTAATATCTTTATGTATCTTTGATCGGAAGAAGATTCTTCGATTTACATCCTCAATAAAGTATTCATTATTGAAGCCTAAAGGCTCATCGAGAACATGAAGGGCATTTTTATTTTCCCATATCAACTTTAGATATGAATTATTAGGATTTATATCTTCAGGGAGTGTAAATAGCCCGTTTGAATCCTTGTTCTTTTTATTTAAAGCTTCTGGAAGGCCTTCGTACTCTGCATCAATATAATGTAATATATCTCTACTTATATAGATTGGCGTTTGTGTAGGATTGGCATATAGTTGTGTAATATTCACAGGAATTACTTTGCTTTTTCGGTTTAATCGTTCAAAACTATCACGGATTTCAGGAACTAAAGAGAACATTTCATGGACATAGAATTTATGGTTTGACGACATCAATGGTCCGCCAATTAGTTCATTTAATAGGATGAACAAGCCTTCTCTTTGTATTTTTATCTCATCCTCTAAGAAGTGATAATGGCTTTTTTTGATTTTCCTAGTTGTTATACCGTGCCGTAATACACTTGTGCACTTAGGGTAATGTGGGTCGTTGATATTGATCAGTGCTTTTGATAAACTGGTCATTCCATAATACAAGAGTAACGGTTTGACTAAATTATTGCTGTTCTCAGCTGCTCGATAATATGCCCTTGCCTGCTTGATGTAATAAATAATCTTAGGTGTATTTTGAGATGCTAAGGAATGAGCAGTATCGGAATCTAAATAGGAATATTTGTCGCTTAGAAAGCGTTTCACAGTATCTTCGCTTTCAAAGTACATATAGTAATCCCACATTTTCTTATATGGTTCTTCTGTTAAAATGCGGTTAATCGTTTTCATTGGCATCGACCTCTCATGTCATGGAAACTCGTAATGAATTTAGTTTGGTTTTATCGTCAGAAAATATTCGATAAGTTGAAGTAATCCTTGACACTAAAACAACCACTTTGTTAGACTAGCAATAATATATAAGCCCGGGGCTATGGCTTAGATAAAAAAATAAGGAGTGTTTTATTTTGGACGATAAATTTGCCAAAGAAGGCTTAACATTTGATGATGTATTATTAATTCCTGCTAAATCAGAGATTTTACCACGGGATGTATCGGTAACTACAAACTTAACGAAAAAAATCAAATTAAATATTCCTCTAATGAGCGCAGGTATGGATACTGTAACGACTTCGAAACTTGCGATTGCCATTGCAAGAGAAGGTGGAATCGGAATCGTTCATAAGAATATGAGTGTTGAGCAACAGGCAGAAGAAGTCGATCGCGTGAAACGCTCGGAAAGCGGTATTATTACCAATCCTATCTACCTGCAAAGACATAACTTTGTTTATGAAGCAGAAGAGTTGATGTCGAAATATAGAATCTCCGGGATTCCAATTGTTGATGATGAGGTTAAACTAGTCGGGATTATTACGAACCGTGATTTACGTTTTGTGAAGAATTACAATCGACCTATTGATGAAGTAATGACAAAGGAAGTACTAGTCACTGCTCCAGTAGGAACGACGTTAGGACAAGCTCAAGACATATTACAAGAGCATAAGATTGAGAAACTTCCTCTTGTAGATGAGAACAATAAACTGAAAGGCTTAATTACAATTAAAGATATAGAAAAAGCAAGACAGTATCCGCATGCAGCGAAAGATGAGTCAGGACGATTGTTAGTAGGCGCTGCCGTTGGCGTTAGTAAGGACTTAGAAGAGCGAGTTGAGGCTTTAGTGAAAGCCCATGTTGATTGCATTGTCATCGATACTGCCCATGGACACTCCCGTGGTGTTATTGAAACGGTAAGCCGCATTCGTGGCATGTATCCAGACTTAAACATTATTGCAGGTAACGTCGCAACTGGTGCAGCAACAAGAGAGCTTATCGTGGCTGGTGCTGATGCGATAAAAGTAGGAATTGGTCCTGGATCAATCTGTACAACTCGTGTTATTGCAGGAATTGGCGTTCCGCAAATTACAGCAGTATATGATTGTGCAAAGGTAGCGAAGGAGTATGGAGTACCAATTATCGCTGATGGTGGTATTAAATACTCAGGAGATATTACGAAAGCTATCGCTGCAGGTGCGAATGTTGTAATGATGGGTAGCTTGTTCGCAGGTACAGATGAAAGCCCTGGAGAAACAATTATTTATCAGGGAAGAAGCTATAAAGTATATCGCGGTATGGGCTCTATTGGGGCAATGAAGGAAGGAAGCAAGGATCGTTACTTCCAAGAAAATGAACAAAAGCTTGTTCCAGAAGGTATCGAAGGCCGTGTTCCTTATAAAGGACCTTTGGCAGATACAATTTATCAGTTAGTTGGAGGACTTCGTGCAGGAATGGGCTATTGTGGTACACCAACGATTGAGAAGTTACACACTGATGGGAAATTCATTCGCATTACAAACGCTGGATTAATAGAAAGCCATCCGCACGATATTCATATTACTAAAGAAGCGCCTAACTACAGTGTATAAAAGTTGACCTAAAGAAAAGCAGCTAACGTCATAAGTCGTTAGCTGCTTTATTACATAATCAGAATTTATAAAAATTCTGATTATAAGTAATGGCAAATAAGGCATTCACCTGCGTCTTAAGGACTTGGTGTATGCCAAGTTTTGTTTATATAGAACCTTATATAATTCAGTTAGTTATTTCACTAATACCTTTTGAATACGACGATTTCGTACTTCTTCTATATGCATTGTAAAATGCTCATACTGTATAGTTTCACCTTTTTTCGGAAGATAGCCCATCAGCTCAGAAATCCATCCGCTTATGGTATTCGATGATGTTTCAGGTAAGTCAATGTGAAACAATCGACTAAAGTCTTCTATAGATAATCTTCCATCTAGAAGGTATGTACCTTCTTCAATGGCTTCGATAAACATTTCATTTTCATCATGTTCGTCCCAAATCTCACCAACAATTTCTTCAATAATATCCTCTATGGATACAATCCCAGCAGTACCACCATATTCATCTAACACAATAGCAAGATGAACCTTATTGAGTTGGAACTCCTTTAACAAGTAAGAAATTTTCGCTGATGCAATCACGAAATAGGGTTTGCGAACACATTCTAATAAGTCAAAATTGGGATCTTGTACGTAATGAGCAAAGAAATCACGATAAGATAAAATGCCAATAATGTTATCTATTGAATCTTCATACACAGGTAGGCGTGAATATTTTTCACGAATAAAAACATCCTTTACTTCTTCTATCGTTGTTATTGATTGAACAGCAACAACATCAGGACGAGGAGTCAAAATTTCTTTTACCACTATATCATCAAATTCAATTGCGTTATGCAGTAATTCCTTTTCTTTTGCTAAAAAAGTACCTTCTTCTTCGCAGATATCTACGAGCGCCTTTACTTCTTCCACGGTTACCGTTGGCTCGTCATTTTTACCAACCATATTGCTTACAAAGGTTTTCAACTTAACAAAAATCCACGTAAGCGGTGAGAAAATTTTTGATATGATAGATAAAGATAATGATATCGTGTATAAGAATTTTTCTGGTGACTGTTTTGCCAAAGATTTTGGTAATATTTCGCCAAAAATAAGTACCACAATGGTTGTAATTAGAGTCGTTACAACTAACGTAGATGCTTGTCCTCCATATAAATCAGTTGCTAATTTTGTAGCAATAGAAGCCATTGCTATATTGACGATGTTATTGCCAATAAGAATTGTAGAAAGGCTTTTGTCAAAATTCTCTGTAAGAATTAAGGAATGTTGTGCCTTTTTACTTGTTTCTGCCTGATTTCGAAGTCGTATTTTATTAGCACTTGTAATAGCGGTTTCCGAAGCAGAGAAATAGCTTGAGAAAAACAATAAAGCTGCTAATAAGATAATCGAATCATAGGGTATACTGTCCAAATTAAAACCACTCCCAAATTGAATATACTTATAATATAACGAAAAAAATGAATTTAATCAATTTGAATACAAAGAGGATTAATACAACTACTATTAGACTGCAATAAATAGTCTAAAATGGTCCTTCACTCATAGGTACGACTATGATATTCTATAAGACAAGTGTTCAAATGGACAGGCACTTATCTTCAAAAATTTTAGGGGGAATAACCATGAAAAGAATCATCCACATCCTTTTGATTGTTGTACTATTTACTATGAATCTTCCAACTACATCTGTCTTAGGCTCACAAACCTCAGAGACAACAGAATCAACGCCAGAGAGTGAAGCCAATGGAAATACGACGCAGCAACCGACGCAAGAAGTGGATGCTTTGAATCTTCAGGTTCGTTCCGCCGTATTAATGGATGTCGATACTGGACAAGTTCTGTACTCGAAAAATGACCAAATCTCCCTCCCACCAGCAAGTGTAACGAAAGTTATGACGATGCTAGTCATTATGGAAGCAATTGAGAAGGGTATCGTATCTTGGGATGACATGGTTACTACGAGTGAAAAGGCTCATAGCATGACAGGGTCTCAGGTATTCTTGGCAATTGGAGAGAAGGCGACTCTAAAGCAAATGTTTGAGGCAATTGCTGTATACTCTGCCAACGACGCTGCTGTTGCATTAGCGGAGCATGTGGCAGGATCTGAGGACTTATTTGTGAATTTAATGAATGAAAAGGCACAGGAACTAGGCCTTCGCAACACGAGATATCTAAATGCGACAGGTTTTCCATATACGGATCGTTTCCCTAACTTTAATGAACCAAGTGGGCATACTATGTCTGCCATGGACATTGCTGTTATATCAAGAGAGCTAGTAAGTAAGTATCCAGATGTGTTGGAACACACGAGGAAGACGTTTGCAACGTTCCAAAACGGTGTGAATATGCCAACACGTAATAATATTATGTTGCGAAATGATTGGATTGATGGACTGAAAACCGGCTTTACTGATCAGGCGCAATATTGCTTATCAGCAACCGGGGAAAAGAATGGCTTTCGTCTAGTGAGTGTTATCTTAGGTGCTGCGAATGACCGTGCACGCCAGGATGAAACGCTTAAGCTATTGAACTTCGGATTTAACAATTATGAGCGTCAGACAATGATTCGTGGCAAGGAAGAAGTAAAGGTTGTTAAAGTTGACAAAGGGAAAGAGCGTGAAGTGGCACTACTCGCTGCCCAAAATTTAAATATTGTCGTCGATAAAGAAGGAAAGCATACGTATAATCAAGTGATTGAGATTAACGAGAGCATCGTAGCACCAATTCTAGCGAACACAGTTCTTGGAAGAGTGTATTATGAACGTGATGGTGTGATGATTGGCGAACCTGTTAGTCTAGTAGCGAAAGAAGATGTCGAAAAAGCTGGATTCCTGCGATTATTAGGTCGAGGAATAAAGGATACATTTGTTGGAATTTTTGAGGGGATTGCGGATAAAATTCTAGGCATTTTCTCTAAGGAATAAGCGATTCTTCACATATTTCTTTGATTCAAAAATTCGAATAGTTTGTGGCATTCCCGACTAATTTGGTTGTATTTTTGTGTATTATCATGTAGAATAATGAATTAGTGACAATGTAGCTAAATATAGCAATTCATTAACAAATATATGTGATGCGCTTAGGATAATTCATAGGGGGTTTATGTAATAATGGTACAAATAGGAACAACTACAGTAAAACGCGGTATGGCGGAAATGCAAAAAGGCGGCGTCATCATGGACGTTGTAAACGCTGAGCAAGCAAGAATCGCAGAAGCTGCTGGTGCAGTTGCTGTTATGGCATTAGAGAGAGTACCGTCGGATATCCGTGCACAAGGTGGAGTCGCTAGAATGGCTGACCCTACAATCACGGAAGAAGTTATGAAAGCAGTTACTATCCCAGTTATGGCAAAAGCACGTATTGGCCATATTGTGGAAGCTCGTGTATTAGAAGCTATGGGTGTAGACTACATCGATGAGAGTGAAGTATTAACTCCTGCTGATGAAGTGTATCACATTGATAAGAACAAGTTCACTGTACCTTTCGTATGTGGTGCTCGTGATTTAGGGGAAGCGCTTCGTCGCATTGGTGAAGGCGCATCGATGATCCGTACAAAGGGTGAGCCAGGAACTGGTAATATCGTAGAAGCTGTTCGTCATATGCGTACTATGCAAAGCCAAATCCGCCAAGTGAAGAACATGGCAGAGGACGAGCTTATGGCATTCGCGAAGAACATTGGAGCTCCTTTCGAGTTAATCCAGTTTATTTTCAAAAATGGTAAGTTACCAGTTGTTAACTTTGCTGCTGGTGGTGTAGCAACACCTGCGGATGCTGCTCTTATGATGCAATTAGGAGCTGACGGCGTATTCGTTGGATCTGGAATTTTCAAATCGGACAACCCAGAGAAGTTTGCTCGTGCGATTGTTGAAGCAACGACTCACTTCGAAGACTACAAGTTGATTGGTGAATTATCTAAGAACCTTGGAACTGCCATGAAGGGCATCGATATCTCTACTTTAAAAGAAGAAGAGAAAATGGCGAATCGCGGCTGGTAATACAATAATCAGGAGTGACATATATAATGAAGACAATCGGTGTATTAGCTCTACAAGGAGCTGTACGCGAGCATATGAATATGATCGAAAAGGCTGGCGCTAAAGCTGTAGCAGTTAAGAAACTAGAGCAGCTGGAAGAGATAGACGGCCTGATATTACCTGGTGGGGAATCTACGACCATCGGTAAACTCATGAAAAAGTATGGGTTCGATGAGGGGATTCGTAAATTTGCTGAAGCAAAGCCAGTCATGGGTACTTGTGCAGGAATGATTGTCTTAGCAAAGGAAATTGTAGGACAAGAAGAAGCGCATTTAGGGTTATTAGATATATCGGTGGAGCGTAATGCCTTTGGTCGCCAAGTCGACAGCTTTGAACAAAAGCTGAATATTCCTGGTGTTGGGGAAGACTATTGTTCCGTTTTTATTCGCGCACCATTGGTTGCCGAAGTAAAAAGTGACAATGTTCAAATCTTAGCCCAGCATGACCAACGGACAGTGATTGTTCGTCAAGGGAACATTTTGGGGATGTCGTTTCACCCAGAGCTTACAGATGACGAGCGTGTCCATCGCTATTTTATAGAGATGGTAGAAGGTAAGCATTAAGTTTCTAACGTTTAAGATTATGATTCACATAAGGGATAAGGCAGAGTTTTGATACTCTGCTTTATTTTTGTTTTAGAAAGAGGTAAAATGTAGAAGAATAATAGCAACAAAGGAGATGAAGATACTTGCTTGATCCAAAACTAATTAGAGCTAACTTGGAAGATGTGAAGAAAGCCTTATCGAAACGTGGGGAAGATATTAAGGACTTAGATATATTTATAGAGCTTGATCAACAACGACGTGATTTATTAGTGCAGGTAGAGGCATTGAAGAACCGTCGAAATGTAGTTTCGGAAGATGTAGCTGTTAAGAAGAAGAATAAGGAAGATGCAGAAGATCTGATTTTACAAATGCGGGAAGTATCCCAGCAGGTAAAAGACCTCGATGATAAGGTCCGTGAAATTGACGAGAAGCTAGAGGATGTATTACTTGGCATTCCTAATATACCACACGAGTCAGTACCTGTTGGCGAGACAGAGGATGATAATGTGGTAGAACGTCTTGTCGGAGATATTCCGAACTTCGATTTTGAAGCAAAAGCTCATTGGGACCTTGGGACAAGCCTAGGAATTCTTGATTTCGAAACGGCTGGTAAAGTAACTGGCGCGCGATTTGTTTTTTATAAGGGGTTAGGTGCGCGTTTAGAAAGAGCACTTTTTAACTTTATGTTAGATTTACATACGATGGAGCATGGTTATGAAGAAGTATTACCGCCATACATTGTCAATCGCGCAAGTATGACGGGTACAGGGCAGTTGCCGAAGTTTGAAGAAGATGCTTTTAAAATTGCTGATAGTGACTACTTCTTAATCCCGACGGCAGAAGTACCAGTAACGAACATGCATCGTGATGAGATCCTAACAAATGATCAATTGCCGATTAAGTATGCTGCGTTCAGTGCATGCTTCCGTCGCGAAGCAGGCTCTGCTGGTAGAGATACAAGAGGTCTAATTCGTCAGCACCAGTTTAATAAGGTAGAGCTTGTAAAGTTCGTTCGCCCGGAAGACTCCCATGAAGAACTGGAGACTTTAGTGAAGGACGCAGAGAAGGTTTTACAATTATTGAAGTTACCATATCGTGTGATGCGTATGTGTACGGCGGACTTAGGCTTTACGGCTGCGAAAAAGTTTGATATTGAAGTATGGATGCCTAGCTATGCGACATATCGTGAGATATCCTCTTGTAGTAACTTTGAAGATTTCCAAGCACGACGTGCGAAAATTCGTTTCCGCCGTGACGAGAAGGGTAAGCCGGAATTCGTGCATACATTAAACGGCTCAGGACTGGCTATAGGGCGTACGGTTTCTGCTTTGCTTGAAAATTATCAGCAGGCAGATGGCAGTGTGATTATACCAGAAGTGCTCCGTCCGTATATGGGTGGGGTAGAAAAAATTAGTCCAAAAGCATAAAAATTATTTTCTAAAATATTTTCATGTGAAATATATTGACATTAGCGGTAAGGTTAAATATAATGTGATTAAATAAGTTTAGTAATACTTAATATTTGGCAAGGAAAACCATTTCTATGTCAGATAAAGTGACGAAAATGCAAAGGCGTGTTTTCTATGTACACTTCGAATCAAATGAAATTAAATGGTGTTTCTAGTCATATGGTATCGCTCGGGGATTTTTGCGAGTTCATTTACTGATAAGGCAATGGGGTCTTATTCTGAAGTTTTATTCTTCAGAATGAGCCCCTTTTTATTTGTACTATAGTATCATTCAGAATTCTTCATGAATTATTAATTATATTTCTCTGAATGCGAGATTTATGGGGATTTTAAAAAAGTAGATTAAGGTGGTGGTGAAGCACTGAAACTTTGCAATGGGGAGTAATAATCACAACTAGAATTCGCATACACAACATCTTAGGGAGGTTTAATTATGGGAGAAAAGTTGAATGAAGAAAAGTTAAACACATCGCCATATGAATTAGATGGTAAGCCGCCTTTAAAGGAAGCAATTCCACTAGGAATTCAGCACGTGTTGGCGATGTTTGTAGGAAACGTAACGGTTCCTATTATTGTTGCAGGAGCCATTGGTTTAACGGTGGAAGATCGCGCGTTCTTGATACAGTGCGCCATGTTAATTGCAGGGGTCGCTACATTATTACAGGTTTATCGTATTGGACCAGTGGGAGCTAGACTACCAATCGTAATGGGAACTAGTTTTGGTTTTGTACCAATTGCAATTTCTGTTGGGAATACGTATGGGTTATCGGCCGTTTTTGGAGCTGCACTTATAGGTGGATTATTTGAAATGGTACTAGGGTCGTTCTTAAAACCATTACGTAAGCTATTCCCTCCTGTTGTAACAGGTACTGTACTTTTAACTATCGGATTATATTTAATTCCAACAGGTATGAATTATGTAGCTGGTGGAGTTGGTAAGCCAGACTTTGGTTCTTTCTCGAACTTGTTTTTAGCAGGACTTGTTTTTGTAACAATACTCATCTTTAATCAATACACAAAGGGTATGTTTAAAGTTGCTTCCATACTGATTGGTATGGTTGTGGGTTACATCGTTGCAATTCCTATGGGCAAGGTGAACTTTGATGCTGTAGTAAATGCACCTTGGTTCTCTATACCAATGCCTTTAGAATATGGCATTACATTTGTATGGCCTGCGATTTTCGCAATGTGTCTGATGTATGTTGTTACTGCGATTGAGACTGTAGGAGATATTTCGGGGATTACAGTTGGTGGAGCAAAGCGCGAAGCTACGGATGAAGAATTACGTGGCGGAATTATGGCCGATGGTCTTGGTAGTGTTCTTGCAGCGTTATTTAACGCTTTCCCGAATACATCGTTCAGTCAAAACGTAGGGATCGTTTCACTTACTGGAATCATGAGCCGATTCGTAGTGTTAATTGGTGCCGTATTCTTAATCTTAGCAGGTCTTTTCCCTAAGCTTGGTGCTATTATCGCGGTTATGCCGACAAGTGTACTTGGTGGAGCAGCAATCATTATGTTCGCAATGATTATGACATCAGGTATCGCAATGGTAAGTAGAGATTTAAGCCAGAGAAACTTGTTAATTCTTGCTTGCTCATTAGGCATAGGGCTTGGAGTAGGTAATGTTCCGGGAGTACTAGGAGCGTTTTCTGAAACAACGAAACTGATTCTTGGTGGTTCTGGCGGTATGGTAATCGCTGCATTCCTTGCAGTTATATTAAACGTTGTATTACCTAAGGGTACTGCTGATAGCAAACCAATTTGTGTATCAGAAGAGACAAAAATAGAAGCGTAAGAAAAAAGGTATTATTTTTCAATAGCGTATAATATAATGAAGCTATATTTAGTACTACTAAATTATTTTAGTAGTACTAAATATTTTTCAGAGTGTTTTACCTCAATAGGGGATCTATCATTGCCTAGAAATATTTGTCCAATCATGTAGCATATGGATAGATATATAGTCCTTACAGATGATAGAATGAAATAAAAATTAGATAGTCTCAATGAGGTGAGGATATGCTAAACATTTCATTACAGGTTAATGGGGTTTTGATACAACGTGAAGTAGACGAAAAAATGACATTGCTACAATTTTTACGCGACAACTTAGGCTTATTAGGTGCTAAGAATGGCTGCGCAAAGGGGCACTGTGGTACTTGTACGATTATTATAGATGGGGAAGCCAAGCGAGCCTGTTTAGTTCGTATGGGGAAAGTCAAGGACGGTTCCGTCATTGAAACCATCGAAGGACTTTCGGAAGACGGAGAGCTACATCCGATTCAATCGGCGTTTGTGACAGAAGGTGCGATTCAATGTGGCTTTTGCACGCCGGGAATGGTGTTAGCGACAAAGGCATTACTGGATAAGAACTTGGAGCCAACAGATGAAGAAATCAAGTTTGCACTAAAGAATAATCTTTGCCGCTGTACGGGCTATGTAACGATATTTCAGGCGGTTAGAACAGCAGCAAACATGCTACAGGAAATGAAAAAAGTAAACGAACAGGCAGATCAATATAACGGGAAGGAATTCAATCAATATACCGAATCTCAAGTAATGGGTGTGTCCAAGGTCCGTAAGGATGTTGTCGCAAAGGTGACTGGAAAAGGGATTTTTGCAGACGACTATTATGCAGAAGATATGCTATACGGTAGGCTACTATTTAGCACAGAATCCCATGCAGATATTCTAGCAATTGATACGAAGGAAGCAGAGTCACTACCAGGCGTAAAGCTCATTCTCACGGGCAAGGACATTCCTGGTCGTAATAGCTTTGGATTAATCGTTCCTCAGCAGCCGGTATTAGCAGAAAAGCGGATTCGATATTTAGGAGAAGCAGTGGCGGCAGTCTTTGCTGAGACGCAGGAAAAAGCCGATGAGGCTGTGAAACGCATTCGTGTTCAATATCAGCCATTACCTGCAGTTTTTTCAGCGGTAGAAGGCATGGAAGAAACGGCAGTGAAGGTCCATGACGCAGGAAATATCGTGGATCATGTAAAAGTGCGTAAAGGAAATTTAGAAAAAGGCTTTGCCAAAGCTGATATTATTATTGAAGGAAACTATTATACACCGGCTATCGAGCATGCGTATCTCGAGCCAGAAGCATGTTTAGTGAAACCTTTATTTGACGGATCTATAGAAATCTGGACAGGAAATCAGGGGTCAATACCTTTTCAGGATATGATTGCAAAAAGCTTAGATATGCCGTTAGAAAAAGTTAGAGTGATATATACCCCTTGTGGTGGCGCATTCGGTGGGAAGGAAGAACCTACGGTACAGATTCATGCCGCACTGGCAGCGATAAAGACAGGACTCCCAGTGAAAATGACGATGACGAGAGAAGATTCGATTCGCATGTCGACGAAAAGACATGCAGTTCACATATATATGAAACACGGTGTAACGAAAGACGGTAAGCTTGTAGCATTCGAATCAAAAGCGATATGCGATGCGGGGGCGTATATGTCTTTAACAAAACCTGTAGTATTCCGAGCAGCCGTTGTTGCCTCAGGTCCATATCAAATACCGAATGTAAAAGCAGATTCTTATGGTATCTATACCAATAATAATCCCGCCGGGGCATTTCGAGGATTTGGTAGCACCCAAGTAAGCTTTGCAGCGGAGATACAAATGGATAAATTGGCGACAGCATTATCGATGAATCCAGTTGAATTCCGTCGCTTAAATGGTCTTGATGTAGGTAAAGAAACGATTACAGGCCAAGTATTACGTGATGGTGTCGGATACTTAGAGACACTGAATGTAATTGATGAAGCAGTTAAGAGCAAATGGACACAATGGCTCAATGCATCTAAGGAGAAAATAAATAGTAACACAGGTACGAAGAAAATTGGCATAGGCTTTGCCAGCTCATATAAAAACGTAGGGTTAGGAACTGGAAAACCAGATTTTGCCGACGCGGCGTTAGAGCTACAAGAGAACGGTCGTTTACTCCTAAAAATCGGGGCAACCGATATTGGCCAAGGATCAGATACAGTTATGGCGCAGATTGCAGCGGCAGTTCTGCATATTGATTACGAGCTCATCGACGTTATTTCTTGTGATACTGCTTTATGTCCTGATGGTGGGATGACTACAGCTTCTCGTCAAACCTATGTGACTGGAAATGCAGTCAAGCTAGCAGCGGAAGAATGGAAACAAGCTTTAAATCAATTAGCGAATCGTTGTAGTCAACGGACAGATGCCTGTATGCAGTTTCAGGGTATGGCAGTAGAGAAACAGCAGTCAACGTTAAAGACAATCTACCAATGTGCTAAATCAAAAGGTACGAAACTAGAAGTCCTTACTAGATACAATCCACCAACAACATATCCATTACGTGCCAGTGCAGACCATGAGGCTGGCGTTACCGTTGAGGAGTTCGATATCCATTACGCGTATTGTTTTGGGACCCATGCTGCATTAGTAGAGGTTGATGAGGATACTGGGGAAGTGAAAGTTCTATCGATTTTTGCCGCCCAGGATGTAGGGAAAGCAATTCATCCGCAGAACGTAAAGGGGCAGATTGAAGGTTCAGTAGCGATGGGTGTCGGGTATGCATTATCGGAAGAATATATCATTCAGGACAATACAATTGTTACAGATACTCTAGCAAAGTTAAAGATTCCTAAAACGTTGGATATACCAGAAATAGAAACATTTATTGTGGAAGTAGATCAGCCAGATGGACCTTTGGGAGCAAAGGGGATGGGCGAGATTCCGATTAACCCAGTAGCACCGGCAATTGCTAACGCAATATATGATGCAGTTGGTGTTCGTATTCACTCCTTACCAATTAAAGCTAAGGTATTAAAGGAATTGATAGAGCAGAAAGCATAGAGCAGAGATCAAGAACAGCAGGGATTATAGAAAAGCAAAGATAGAAAAACATAGAATCTTTTAGATTACAAAAAAGGAGAGGGTAAAATGGTAGATTTATCATTAGAATTCTGTGGGGTAAAGTATCCGAATCCATTCGTTCTAGCAGCAGCACCAACAACAGACCACGCAGATATGGTAGCACGTGCATTTGAAGCAGGCTGGGGTGGGGCAGTACTAAAGACAACATCTGTAGAAAGTGAAGAAATTAATTTAGCGTACCCAATGATGGCGGGAACTGATTTTGAAAAGCGTAAGTTGATGGCGTTGCAAAATATTGATTTAATCTCGATTTACCATGTAGATGTTATCGAGAAAAGTGTGAAACAATTAAAGAAGGAATTCCCAGACCGCGTAGTCGTAGCTAGTATCATGGGACAGAAGAAGGAAGACTGGCAGGAGCTAGTGCGCCGTCTAGAAATTGCTGGGGCTGACATGATTGAATGTAGCTTTTCTTGTCCTCACGGGATGCCGGAAAAGGGTATGGGAAGTACAATCGGACAGAGTCCGGAGCTTACAGAGCGTACAGCCCGTTGGATCAAAGAAGCAGCGAAGAAGATTCCAGTGGTTATTAAACTCACTCCACAAATTGCAGATATTTCAGCATCGGCAGCAGCCGTTAAGGCTTCAGGAGCTGATGGGGTATCCGCTATTAACACAGTAAAAGGGATTATCGGTGTCGATATCGATAACTTCATTCCATATCCGAACGTAAACGGAAAGTCTTCGATTGGAGGGATTTCGGGAGCGGCAATAAAGCCCGTAGCTCTGCGTTGTGTAGCAGAAATTGCGAAAAAGGTCGATATCCCAATTACAGCCACAGGTGGTATTACGACATGGCAGGACGCAGTAGAATTTCTACTAATGGGTGCGAGAAACCTGCAATTATGTACTGTGGTTATGCAAAAAGGCTTTGGTGTAATTGATGAACTAGTGGATGGATTAACGGGTTATATGAAACGTCATGGTTTTCAATCGGTTGAAGAAATTGTCGGTAAAGCATTACCGAATTTAGTCGAGCATTCGCAACTTCCACGTCATCATAAAGCACTGGCTACTGTGAACCATGAAATTTGTATCAAATGTGGGCGCTGTACAATTGCCTGCTATGATGGTGGACACCAAGCAATTACTCGAGATGCAGATAAGCGCCCGATTGTTGATGAGCAGCGTTGCGTTGGGTGCGGTTTTTGTACAACGATTTGCCCAGTACCAAACTGCTTAACGATGAAGTTTCTTTAGGGGGTCCATTCTATGATTATCGTAGGAAATGGAACCGTAATTACTCTAGACGATCAACAAAGGGTAATAGAAAATGGCGCGGTCCTTATTGAGAAAGATAGGATACTAGATGTCGGGAAAACGGAAGACCTAATGCAAAGATTTTCTGATGTGACCTTTATTGACGCGAAGCATGGTCTGATAATGCCAGGTATGACGAATATTCATACCCACTTTTATAGTGCTTTTGCGAGAGGTATGGCTGTTCCGGGAGAGCCGGCTCAGAACTTTCCGCAAATTCTAGAGCGTTTATGGTGGAAACTTGATAAAGCATTGAACCTAGAAGCGGTATACTACAGCGCCCTCGTCTCAATGATAGAAAACATTAAAAACGGAACAACAACAATCATTGATCACCACGCCAGTCCATTTGCCGTAACTGAAAGCTTACTCCATATTGCAAAGGCGGCGGAGTTTACAGGTATCCGTACTTCCCTTTGCTACGAGGTATCTGATCGAGATGGCGAGAAAGTTACGAAACAAGGGATAGAAGAGAATAAGCGGTTTATTGAATATACACAGAAGGCTGATAATCCCCTTTTAAAAGGGACCTTTGGAATTCATGCTTCCTTTACTGTCAGTGACCAAACCCTTGAGCATTGTGCCACAGTCTGTAAGGATTTAAACTCAGGGATTCACATTCATGTGGCAGAGGATCGTTTTGATGTAGAAGAAACAGAAAGGCAATTTGGCATAAGTGTGGTAGAACGGTTAGAAAAGTTTAGGCTACTTGGCCCTAAGACAATTGCGGCCCACTGTGTTCATATCACGGAACAGGAGATTGATATTCTGGTAAGGACACAAACGGCTGTAGCCCATAACCCAGAATCGAATATGGGGAATGCCGTCGGATGTGCACCAATCAAAAAGTTTCTTGAAGCTGGTATGCGAGTGGGAATGGGTACGGATGGATATACCTCAGACATGTTTGAAGGCATAAAGGTTGGTAATCTTTTGCACAAGCATGAAAACAAGGATCCTCAAGCAGCATGGGTGGAAATTCCGCAAATGATATTTACGAACAACCGTGAAATCTTAACGAATCATTTTGGCCAACCGTTAGGTGTACTTAAGCCTGGAGCTTATGCAGATGTAATCACTATAGACTATCATCCGACAACACCGATTCATAAGGACAATTACTATGGTCACTTATTGTTTGGGGTATCTGGTGGAATGGTGAATACCACAATTATCGGAGGTAAAATCCGTATGTGTGATCGTCAGCTTGTTGAAATAGATGAAAAAGAAATCACAAGAATGGCGCGCCAGCTAGCAAAGACTCTATGGAGTCAATTGTAGAACACAAAACACAAAACACAAAACAAAAACACAAAGCACCAAAGTTAAATATCACAGAAAACAAAGAATACCGAAAAAATTAATAGTAGAAAAATATAGAACCAGCAGAATTAGCAGGAGGTGACTAGGGTGCTAGGGGAACGAATTCGTACAAAACGAAAAGAATTAAATATGAGTATTAAAGAAGTAGCAGATAAAACAGGTCTTACCTCTGGCTTTATCAGTCAAGTGGAGCGAGATTTGGCTGACCCTTCGATTACTTCCTTAAGAAGAATTGCCGAGGCCCTTGAGGTCCCAATCTTTTATTTTCTCATGGAAACTAAGGAACAGAATCCTGTGGTAAGGAAGCATGAACGGAAAAAGTTGAACTTTCCATCGTCTCATTTAACCTATGAGCTCCTAACACCTGATCTCAATCGGCAAATGGAAATGTTCATGGCGCGGTTAGAGCCGGGGGCAGTCACTTGTGAGGAACCTTTAAGCCATCCAGGCGAAGAAGGAATCGTAGTGATGCAAGGGAAAATGAAGATCACAATTGGCAACGATGAATATGTACTCGATGAAGGAGATAGTATTTACTATTTATCAAGTATTCCCCATAAGATAGAAAGTACGGGGACGGAGGACTTACTGTTTATATCCTCTGTCACACCACCAGCGTTTTAAAATACAAGGGGTGATATGCATGAAGAAGTTATTAGGTTTTACATGTACCATATGTAATAAGGACTTGGAATGGAATCCTAGTACCTACACCTGCCCTAGTTGTGGTACTGAGGGAATCCTCGATGTGAAATACGATTATGAGTTCTTGAAAGGACATATCGACAAGAAATATTTTGCAGAAAATAAGAACTATACGATGTGGCGGTATGCACCACTCATGTCTATCGAAGGGAAAAAGCTAAAGCAAACCTTAAAGGTGGGCTGGACGCCTCTATACCGTTCGGAGCGGCTTGCCAAGCACCTTGGCTTAGAGAAACTATATATAAAAGATGATGGACTAAATCCTACGGGTTCGTTAAAGGATCGAGCATCGGCAGTAGCTGTAGCGAAGGCTATGGAAGCTGGTTGGGACACGATTGCATGTAGCTCCACGGGAAATGCAGCATCTTCATTAGCGGGGAACGCCGCAAGTATGGGCTTGAAGACGGTGATTTTCGTACCGGAACGTGCGCCGCAGGGAAAGGTCGCTCAACTCCTCATCTATGGCGCCAATGTTATCAGTGTTAAGGGGAATTATCAGCAGACCTTTGAAATGTCAGCAGCAGCTATTGAGAAATGGGGCTGGTATAATCGGAACGCAGCAATTAACCCGCATTTAGTCGAAGGGAAAAAGACGGTTTCCCTAGAGATTGCAGAGCAGTTGGAATGGCAGGTACCAGATTGGGTCGTAGTCTCTGTAGGTGATGGTTGTACGGTGGCTGGTGTTTACAAGGGATTCTATGACTTACATCAGATTGGCTTAATTGATAGAATTCCCAAAATACTAGCTGTTCAAGCGGCGGGCTGTAGCCCTTTATATAAGGCATTCCTAGAGAATAAGCCGTTCGAACCAACAGAAGAGAATACCATTGCCGATAGTATTGCAGTAGGTGTACCACGCAATCCAATTAAGGCACTTCGAGCAGTCAAGGACTCCCAAGGTACGTATATTACAGTTACCGATGAAGAGATTCTAGCAGCTATGAAACTATTAGGTTCACTGGAAGGAATCTTTGGAGAGCCAGCAGGTGTGACAGGGCTTGCAGGGCTGATAAAGGCATTACAGGAGCAGACAATTGTAAGTACGGAAAGCGTTGCATTCATCTGTACAGGGAATGGCCTAAAGGACGTACAGAATGCGATTCAAGCAGCAGGAGAGCCATTGAAACTTGAGCCAGATGTGAAAGAGCTAGATAAAATAGACTTATTCCATAATATGAAATAATCAATAGATAGCAATGAAATATTAAAGTGATTAAAGAGATAGAATCTATTAGGTATTACGATAGAACCGTTTGGGAGGAAGTTACATGGCAGATGCTTTTGCAAGCAAAATGGTAGACTTTTGTCAGAGATTAATACGCATTCCTAGCATTTCCGGCGAGGAAGAAGAAGTAGCGAAGTGTATTGCTACTGAAATGAAAACCCTTGGATATGATGAGATTTGGATTGATAAGTATGGTAATGTCATAGGAAAAATTAAAGGAACAGGCATTTCTGCTGATGGCTCAAAGCCAAAATCGATTCTTTTCGATGGGCATATTGATACAGTCCCTGTTTCTGACACGAACCAATGGACGAAGAAGCCATATGGCGGCGATATTATGGATGGAAAAGTGTATGGTCGTGGTGCAACGGATATGAAGGGTGCCGTTGCGGCGATGGTCTATGCTGCGGGAGCAATCGCCCAAAGTGGCGAAAGGCCTGCGGGAGATATTTATGTCAGTGGAACTGTTCATGAAGAAATTTTTGAAGGAATTGCCTTTGACAATGTTCTCAATGAAACGAGTCCAGATGTGGTCGTTATAGGCGAAGCCACAGAATTGAAATTAAACATAGGGCAGCGTGGACGCGGGGAAATCGCCATCTATAACTACGGGAAATCAGCCCATTCCGCCAATCCGCAAGTGGGAATTAACGCAGTCGTGAAAATGTACCCAATCATCCAAGAGTTAGAGAAGTTAGAGCCTACAGTGCACCCTGTGCTAGGAAAGGGAATCGCTGTAGTCACAGATATTATCTCCACACCATATCCTGGTGCATCCGTAGTACCGAATCAATGCCGAATTACGATTGACCGAAGACTGCTTGTAGGTGAAACGGAAGAGAGCGTAATTGCTCAATTACAAGAGGTCATTGATAAGGCTAAAGCAGTAGATACGGAAATCTCCGCTAAGGTAGAATTCGTCCGTGGTGAGGCGAATTGCTACACGGGAGAGAAAATGAACGGACTACGTTTCTTCCCAGGCTGGTTATTAGATCGGAATAGCGAAACAGTATTAACAGCGGAAAAGGCATTACAAGACTCTGGACTAGAAGCAGTGATTAATACGTACTCATTCTGCACCAACGGAAGCCAAAGCGCAGGAGTAAGGGGCATTGATACCATAGGGTTTGGGCCATCTAGAGAAAATCTTGCCCACTCCGTAGACGAATACATTGAGATTAGCCAATTAGAAGGTGCAATGAAGGGCTATATCGCATTAGCGCAAGCAATCGCGAAGTAAGACAAAATTGGATCATTGAAAACAATAGAACTTTACAAAATCACAACTTTACAAAATCAAATAAAAGAGGAGATTCTAAAATGACAAACAACAAGGTACCATTTGGTCCAACGTATGAAGAAATGCTAAATCCTGACACCATAAACCCACAAATCCGTCAGCAAGCAATCCAAGCGGCTGAGCAGAATGAACTTGATCCAATCAATCTTTTCAACATTTCTTGGAAGGATAAAGAGGGGCAAGTCCGCAAAGTAGTGCTACCAAAGGAACTAACAGGTGTAGATGCGAACATAGTAGTCATGCTTGGAACATACTTCCCATCAGGCTCTCATAAAGTAGGGCCAGCGTATTCCACACTGATCGAAGGTTGCGTAGATGGCGAAATTCTTCCTGGCGAGCATACGATTTTAGGTCCATCAACAGGAAACTTTGGAATTGGTGTATCGTATATCTGTAACCTAATGGGTTATGATGCAATCGTAATCATGCCAGATAACATGAGTAAAGAGCGTTATGAGCGTATTCAAAGATATGGGGCGAAGCTTGATTTAACGCCGGGCACAGAATCAGATGTCATTTTAACATTACAAAGAACCTATGAATTAAAGAAAGATCCTAAGAATAGACCATTAGCACAGTTTGAGCTAATGCCGAACTACCGATTCCACCGCCATGTAACAGGAAACTCTGCAATTGAGGCAGTCAAAGGCATAGGCAATGGCCGTGTTGCTTGCTTTACAAGTGCGCCAGGATCTGCGGGCACAATTGCTGCAGGGGACCAAATCAAAGCAGTCTTCCCAGAAGCAAAGATTGTTGCTCTTGAGCCATATGAGTGCTCTACATTAGCAAATGGCGGTCTAGGCCAACACCGTATTGAAGGTATCGGCGACAAGATGTGTACACTAATCCATAACGTATTAACGACAGACTTCGTAACCCTTGTGAAGGATGATGAATGTGTACGTGGTTTACAAGTGGTGCAAGAGAGATTTAAAGAGCTGACTGGGTTGTTCGGAGTATCAGGGCTTTGCAACATCCTTGGTGCAATTAAGATGGCGAAGTATCTGAAGCTTGGGCCAGACGACAACGTAGTGACAATTGCTACGGATGGTTTTGACCGTTATAATTCCGTACTTGAGGAACTGGCTGAGCGTGAACTAGAAGTAACAGATAATGTATTGGATCGTTGGTATCGTGATATTTTCATGGAAGCAGACACGAGACATGTGTATGATTTCCGTGGCCAAGATGGCAAAGAGCAGCTATTTAAGCAGAAAGAACATGACTGGTTGCCGTTCGGATATGCTCAGGAATACCTTGACGCTATGAAGTCTATGGAATTCTGGGATAGCGAATATGAGAAGTACAAGGAATATGACGAGAAAATCAAAGAAAAGCGCGGAAAATAGTTAAAGGAGGGCGGCAATCATTTTGCCGTCCTTAAATTTTTGCTTTATTGATATTTAATAAACATTTAAGTTGAGCGAATCGCGCTATTACAGTACACTGAGAATATGTGAGCATAACTATTAAAAGTTAAGACTAATAAGATTGGGTAAAATAAGCAGGAGATATAGTGCGGAGGAACTTTGCATGGAGCACAAGTTAGAATGTTGTGATATCACAATACGGATAGCAACGGAAGATGATTTTTTAGAGGTATGGGGGTTATTACAACCAGTATTTCAAAAAGGTGATAGCTACCCACATCCGCCGGAGATGACAGAGGAAGAAGCATTTCATCTGTGGATGGAAGTACCTATTGCAACCTATGTAGCCATCCAAGACCATAAGCCAATAGGAACATATTACATTAAGGCGAATCAAATTGGCCTAGGAAACCATGTTTGCAACTCGGGCTACGTGGTAAGCCCAGAAGCAAGGGGGCTAGGACTTGGGAGGATGTTATGTGAACATTCTAAAGCGCAAGCAAAGGCCCTTGGATTTTTGGCGATGCAGTTTAATTTTGTCGTTAGTACGAACACGATAGCCGTAAATCTATGGCAAAGCTGTGGGTTTTCGATCGTAGGAACACTTCCTAAGGCGTTTCGTCATCTGGAAAAAGGCCTAGTAGACGCCTATGTCATGTATCATTGGTTAGAATAAGCTAGGCATGGTAGAATAGCGATAAAGGAGTGAGTGAAGATGACATATAAAGATTTTTTTCTTGAGATAGGCTATTGGATAAGAACAACCCTGGTTGTTTTTGCATGTTCATTGTTAATTACGGTATTTGTCTTGCAGCCTTATGAAGTAAATGGTAGTTCCATGGAACCAACATTTATCGGGGAAGATCCTCATAACAAGGAACAAGAGGGAGATCGTGTGTTCATTTTCAAGACTCCGTATTTACTTGGCAGCGAACCGAAATATGGCGATATGGTAGTGATAGATAGTGGTTTTAGCGAAAAGAGAACAATCATTAAGAGACTTAAAGATAGTCCATTAATTCGAATGATTGATAAGACTAAGCAGGATAGCGACAGCAAGTACTGGATAAAAAGGGTGATTGGGGAAGCGGGCGATACGTTAGAGTTTATCGATGGCTATATTTATCGGAATGGCGTACCATTAGCAGAACCGTATATTATTGATCAAATGGTGTTCCCTTTCGAACCAGTGGAAGTCCCAGAAGGACATGTCTTCTTAATGGGAGATAACCGTAACAATAGCTATGATAGCCGTCAAGTTGGCCCTATACCGACAGATCATGTAGTGGGTAAGGTGTCCTTCCGATACTACCCGTTTAATCGAATGACAATGTTTTAATAGAGAGAAACTACCTTTTGATGAAATCAAACCACTCTAAACCGTAATAAGATACCAGTCCCATACCCACAGCCCATACGACAAGGCTAATGGTCATCCAAACCAAAGTAGCGCGCTTTGAGCTTTTCAATGCTAGGGCCATTACGGCAGCTAGATGGATCCCAGTAATTGCAGGTGCTAATAGGGCTAATCCAGGAAGACCGTACCGATTCCAAATTCTCTGTGCGCGTTTTCCTTTTTTAGTTCCTTCTTCAACTTGAGTGGATTCTCCTACAATCTGAGCAGGTTCCTCATCCGTCCGTTCAATAGAAGTTTGGCGTTCTCTGCGCTTTGCGCGCCAGATTTGCCATTTTTCATATAGTACAATAATGAGCAGAACTGGTAGCCAATTCCCTATAAAGGCAACAGCAGTAACCCAGAATGGTGATAGGCCTGCGGCGATTCCAATCGGTATAACTACGGCAATCTCTATCCACGGGATAGCGGCTAAGGTGAAAATTACAACATACTCCCATAACTCAACCAAAAAACTCATCATTCTGCCCCATTCTGAAATATTTTTACTTACATATTGTATACTATTGTTAAGAAATCTCAAAACTAATGCATAGTAATAATACAGACGTTGCATTATTATGATAAGGGGTGTATGGATGGTTCATCGAACGCAGTCAAAGGTAGTGGTAGTAGGGATAGGAAATGTTGGTGCCACATTGGCGTATACATTGGCAATTAAGGGTGGAATTCAAGAGCTAGTCCTTATTGATATTAACGAACAGAAAGCACGAGGAGACATGCTAGACATTAACCATGGTCTGCCGTTATTGCACCCGATTCAGATTAAAGTAGGAGATTATTCTGACTGTAAGGATGCCGACATCATTGTTCTAACGGCAGGGGCCAATCAGAAACCAGGGGAAACAAGGATTGACCTGCTAAACAAGAATGCATCAATCTTTAAAACGATGATTCATGAAATTACCAAGCACACGACAACAGCTATTTTATTAGTAGCCACAAACCCTGTAGATGTACTTACATACTACACGTGGAAAGAATCCGGCTATCCGAAAGAAAAGGTTATTGGTTCAGGAACAGTACTCGACTCCGCAAGATTCCGCTACTTATTAAGTCAGAAGTTAGATGTCGATCCAAGAAGTGTGCATGCACATATTATCGGTGAACATGGGGATTCAGAACTCGCTGTATGGAGCTTGGCGAATGTAGGTGGGGTTACCCTCGAGCATTGGACACAACAGATACTGACAGCAGAAGAAAAGCAGGATATCTATGAAAAGACGAGAGACGCAGCCTATGAAATCATACAAGCGAAAGGCGCAACCTACTATGCGATTGCCGTAGCACTTGACCGTATTGTTCGTGCCATATTAGGAAATGAAAATGCAGTACTATCTGTATCCTCATATATAGAAGACTATTACGATGTGGAAGATGTGTTTATGGGAATACCATCGATTATCAATCGAGATGGTGTAAAACAGGTCATATCGTTACCACTTAATGAAGAAGAACAGAAGGCTTTCCAAGCCTCAGCGAAGAAAATAAAGGATATAAATCGACAATTACCCTAAAAAGCAAGCAATGAACCCCTTAATTCGAAAGGGGTTTTTTGTTGTAAATGAATTCCAGTAAAGATATAATTTTGCTATGCTATACAATAAAATAATGAGGAACATATAGCTTGCGTATTCTGCTGGGTTACGCGTAGGTGAGATAACATCACTTAGACCAGAGGATATAGATTTTGACCGCAAGTTAATTCACATCAAAAGTGCTAAGGGCAGAAAAGATCGTTATACACTATTGTCAGTTACGGTCTTACAATATCTTAAGGATTACATTAATACGGAAAGACCTGGGAAGTGGCTATTCCCAGGTGAAAGCGAAAGTCGACATTTACATGAAAGGTCGCTTCAAAAGGTTTTTAAAAAAGCATGCGATAGTGCAAAAATTAATAAAGAAGTATCATTACATAGCTTGCGGCACTCATTTGCTACCCATTTACTAGAAGGAGGTACAGATTTGCGATATATTCAAGAACTACTAGGACATAATAATTCAAAGACAACAGAAATCTATACACATGTTACAAAAACAAGTCTATCAAATATTAAAAGTCCGCTAGATAAATTAACACTATAATATACCACTAGAGTATATTTACCCGAAACACTATTCGCCTAACAATCCATTTTAGGAGCTTAGACGAACCTATTGTTCGGTAAAGAAGTAGTTAGCAGACATCATCATCTCGGTTTCGGGGAGGTTATTATGAGTAAGAGAAAATCTAAGTTACAGACAATATCATTTTATATCTTTGTTGTAGCAGCAATAATATTAGTGCTCAGTCCAATTTTGCTAAAGATCGATTTGCTTAAAGCTATATTGAATTGGATTTTATTTGATTTGAGAACTTATAAGAGTGACTATATTGCTTTGGTTGGGGGTATGGTAGGCGCGGGATTGGCTGTCAGTAGTGCTATATATGTACAAGCTAGATCAAATATCGCCAAAGAGACAGAAGAACTGATTGTTGCCCATAAGAAGATGAAAAATCGTTCAAATGTTATTTCAACGTATATTGAAAGAGAATTGAAGATGCTATGGGGATTGTGGATATGGGCACGATATGAGACTCCATATAGAAGTTTTAATGGTCGAGAAGTACCGTTCGAGCCATATAAAATAAATCAAGACAATATACTGGAAAATTTTTTGGAAATCGAGAAAGAGCTCTCTGAAATATCTGCAAACACTTTTTATGACTTGTTTTATTTTGCCGAAATGGTTAATGGTTATATCGAATACTATAAATCAGCATATCAAGAAGAGATGTATATTGATTCACGTAGCGGTTATTCTCAGGGCGGGATTGATTTAAAAACAGAATACAGACCAAGTGTAAGATTGTATGAGATTACTCAGATTCTTAGCAGCTTAATTGATGAGAAGAAAGTAAATTTATTTTTCCAAGATAAGAGCGAATTTGAATCGTGGGATGATTATTATACAAGAGTGTCTAATGTGCGTAATCAGTTAATGAACACTGAAAATGATGTCTTGGACCAAATAAATAAAGATCCACAATTAGTCCCTAAAGAAGAGCACTTCCATTTGTCCTCGAGACGTATTTTGGATAAGTGGTTAATGTTCAGGAGCGAGGAGCATATTGAAGATTGTTATATAGGCTACGTAGATAAGATTATATCATTGAAGTCTGAAATAGAAGATGTTGAAAAGCAATATAAGCTTGAGAAGAAAATAATGGTAGAGAAAATTGATTCCCCAAGGTACTCTAGTAATGTTGAGGCTCTTATTAAAGATCTGAAGGCTATGTAATAAGTGGGTCGATGAAGACATCTGCTAACACCAGCTTCACGCTCCAGGTCACTCTGAGAAGCGAGTGACCAAATCCAGCCCCCTAAGCCCGTCGGGACGTCACCGCATTAGGCGTTCGCAGGCTCACAGCCATAAGCGGAGACTCTAAGGGGTCAGGACGTCGTGAAGCCAAAACGTTATACAACATAGGAAGCAGTTTTACGCAAAGAATAGAAAAATACAAAAAAATAATATAGAATGTAATCAAAAGAAGGATTTGGGGTGAATATTATGAAATGGCAAGACGTAAGAAACCAGTATCCAGAAAAATGGGTTTTAATTGAGGCGTTAAATGCAGAGTCATCGGACAACAGAAGAACAATTAAAGAGATGGCAGTAATTTCAGATTTCACCAAATCATCAGATGCATGGAAAGAATATAAAAAGATACATCTAGAGGACAGAACTAGAGAATTGTATATTTTCCACACTTGCAATGAAGATGTTGAAGTAACAGAAGAAAAATTTGTGGGAATACGAAGTGGGAGATATAATTGAAAATCCGAATAGAAAACGGCTTGCCAATCGTTTCGTTGAGAATAGAATACCAGGATAAAAAAATAGAATTAAATAATGTTTTAATTGATACAGGTTCATCAAATACGATTATCGATGCCGATCTAGCAGGTGAAGTGGGAATTGAAATTGACCCATTTAAAGGCAAAGCTAAAAGGATGTATGGAGTAGGCGGAGAGAGTGAATTGTGTTATGAGCAACCAGTATCAAGATTAACAATAGATGCAAATGTCTTAGAAGGTTTTAGATTGCAACTGGGAATTACGCGAGAGACTTATGGATTTGATGCAATATTAGGATCGGATTACTTTATAGCACAAAAATCAATAATAGATTATAAAACATATTCGATTAAATAGTATGTAATAGCAAACTACGTTGTATAACAACGCATCTACGCTCGGTTGTACGAGGAATAAGCAAAGAAGTTAATACAGACAACACGTGACCCAGCCTAACATAAGAGCTATGTAAGGCTGGGTCATGTCGTAGATGCTGAACGTTAGAAGATATATTGAAGCGAATTAAGATGGACGAGGTGGATATGTTGACGAATTCTATTATAGAAACAAAAAAAGCATATAACGCAAGCATTGATCAAAAAGCATTTGAAATTGCGCAAAAATATGTTAGTGATAAGAAAATAACAATAGAAATATTACGTGCAATTAATGAATTATATCAATCTGCCAAGCTAAACGACTATGATGAAGTAAATTTTGAATCGGCATATCATAATCCTATCACATCTGATGTTGAATTTTTAATTGCTAGAGTTATATATCATATTGCTAGTTTTAAAGACCTTTACTGGAAGGTGTTGCTAAGAAGGCAAAAGAACAAATGCGCGCCAGATATAAGAATTGAACATGAAGGGAATACGTTATTTGTTATTGAAATTAAAGTGAAAGCTGGATGGATACAACAAATATTTTCTGACAAAAGAGTAGAACATGATAAAGAAAGATTCGAAAAAGGTCTCATTGATAAGAGTCCAGAGCGAAAAATAATTGAGTTGAAAGAACAATTTGAGAAGTACCAAAATGCATTTGATATTAAGAAGAATAAAATCTTTGTTTTGATTGCTAGTTTAAGCAATGTGCATAGAAAAAAGTACTTAGATGCAAATATTAAAACCTATAAGGATACTTTTTTAAGAAACTCTAATTTGCCAGAACAAAATTTAGTCGTTCTTTCTGATAACTTAGACATTGATTTAAGTTCAGAAAAGGACGATTCATTATATAGACCTAGTGAAGATTTTGAAACGATGTTAAAGATTATGTTTAGTAGGTAAAGTCATCATACATCTTCTAACAACGCATCAGCACAAGGGTGCGGAAGCATTTGATACAAGAAGAAACGCAAAGTTGTATAAGCATGAAGCAACTGCCGCACTACACCCCTGAGCCTAACCTAGTCGCCTTGACCGAGGCTAAGATAAGAGCTATCTAACCCTCGGTCTGCGCCTGTAAGGCTCAGTAGTGTCGGTGATGCAAACCGTTCTACGACAGACTGTGCCCGACTTGAGCCGCTCGCCGTCCATGGCTCACTAAGTGATCTGGAGTAGAAAACAAAGAAACAGTTGATTCGCTTACTTTATACTACTGATATAGATAAAGAGAAATAAACACGTATAAAATACGATAATAGGGAAGTGATTCTATGAGTGTTGAATTTATACCAAGAGAAACAGTATCAAGTCTTCCAGTTGCTGACGTTGTGTTAAAGTCAGACAACAGTGTTGTAACTACAAGTTATCAATATGAAGTTAAGCAACCGGAAGAGGATAAAAATGATTTTATTGTCGAGGTAAAAGCAAGTAAATTAAAAAGGGTTAGAGAAAAATTGGAATTACTAACAAGTGATAGATTCCCGCTGTATGAATTATTTTTAGGTATTTCTTCTACTTGTTTAGGTGCATTCCTTAGTGCACTTGCTTCAGACATACAGTTAACAACGAGAAAGGGACAATTTTTATTTATTTTTTGCCCAATAGTAGCTATGGGAACAGGTGTGGCGTATCTTTTTTTAAGATATATCAGTATTTTGAAGCCGAAGATTATTGCAACTGACTTATTAGTAGAAATAGTAGATCCAGATAAAGCTATTGGAAAGGAGATATAGCATATGAATATTAACAATATAAGTACGCAACTTTTATATACTACCGTTCCTATATGGGGAGAAAAAAAGAATGGGGAACAGGTTAGCGGAACAGGTTTTATCTTCTCTATCCCACAGAAAGAAGACCCTAATGTTACAATTCCACTTTTAATGACGAACTACCATGTACTTGAGGGTGTTACAAGAGGGATAATTGAATTTGCGGGACAAGAAAACAATTCTCCAGTAAAAGGGAAAAAAATTAGGGTGGAATTTGATAGTTCGGTAATAGCTAATGGAAAACTGGAGAACCTTGACTTAATTGCTATACCAATTGCTAGTACATTGAATGATCTTAAGCAAAAAAACACGCCAGCTTTTTACCGTTCAATTACACCTGAAATAGTTCCGTCTCGAAAGCAAATTGAAGAATTAGCAGCAATTGAAGAAATCACTTTTATCGGCTATCCAAGTGGATTGTATGATTCATATAATGTTTCACCAATAGTCAGAAGAGGGATTACGGCAACTCCTATGTGGAATAAGTTCAAAGGTGAGGAATGCTTTTTAATTGATGCTGGTGTTTTTCCTGGTTCAAGTGGAAGCCCTGTTTTTCTCTATAATCAGGGTAGTTACGCAACTGATAGTGGAATAACAATAGGAACAAGAATTTTGTTCATAGGTGTTCTGACAGAATCTTTTATTAGAAATGACAGTGTTTTCTTGGGATTAGGAAAAGTCATTAATAGTACTACTTTTTTAGAGCATTTAAAAAGATTTGTACAAAAAATATCTCCGCACATTATTTAGTTTAGTTTTAGAAGGGCTCTAAAGTGAGACGCTTCGCCATCCTTGGCTCCGCTGGGCACAGTCCATCGTAGAACAATGCATTAGCATAAAGGTGCTGGAAGCACGTGTCAGGGGAAAGGTCAGAGCACCACACCTTCTCACTGGGAGCGAAGCTCCACTAAGGGGTATTCCTTTGGGGTCCAGTTCGAAGGCGTCGCAAATGCTGAACGTTATCCATAATAGTGATGCTTAACTATTACCAAAAATTGCGTTTTCTGGTATAATAAGAGCATAGATTATAGGTTTTTACAATGGAGGTGACGTGGGATGAGTGCAAAAGAAGAAATAATAAAAATCATCAAAGAAATGCCTGAAAATTCAACGGTAGAGGATATTATGTATAGAGTATATGCTCGTGCCCAAATAGAAGCTGGTCTGAAAGAGCTAGATAAGGGAAAGGGAATTCCTCATAAAGAAGCGATGGAGAGAGTATCGAAGTGGTTAAATTAATATGGTCGCCAAAATTATTAAATGATTTAGAGGAAATTTATAAATATATATCGGCTAATTCTGAATCAAATGCTAAACAGTATATCGAAAGAATAATTTAAAAAACAGAAGATATTTCAGATTTTCCATTTATAGGGAGGGCTGTACCTGAGGCTAGTGACAACAAAATCAGGGAAATCATATCTAACAATCATAGAATTATATATAGGATTAAATCTGATTCAGTAGAAATTGCTACAATATTTCATGTTGCGAGACAATTGGAAGAAGACAACATCTAGACATCATGTTATTAGGGAAATAGCATGATGTTTTTTGTTAGCGATTCAGCATACTACGGATAACAACGCATCACCACAAGGGTGCTGAAGCACTAGATACATGAAGAAATACAAAGATGGCAAGCACGTAGTAACGTCGCACCACACCCCTGAGCCTAACCGGTGTCGGCTTGCCCGAGGCTAAGATAAGAGCTATCTAACCCTCGGTCTGCACCTGTAAGGCTCAGTGACGTCTGGACTGTAAACCGTTAGACGACATTTTCTGTGATTGTACGTCATCCATGGTCGAAGTATAAAAGGATTAATAATAGGGAGAAGGGGATCGAAATGAAACGAATTGTAATGTCAATAGTTCTAGCTATTGTGATCATATTTACCGTCACAACGCTGGTATTTGCTAAGGTGAATGATTTGGATTTAGCGAAAACCATTGTATCAATTCTTCGTTATGACTTTAAAATTGTAAAGGTCGTCCCTGACAATATCAGTACTAAAGAAATGACTATTTCTAATGACGGGCTAAGAAATTTTGAGCCTATAGAAGTAAGTGGCGGTTGGCTTTATGACCTTGCAAATGGTGGCAACCTTGAAGTTATAATTGGGTCTCTAGAATTTGATGATGGTGAGTTGAAAGAGCGGTATATCGATATCAAGGGAGAAAACGGTGAAGTACGCCTACTACATAATTCTAGTTCGTTTATAGATGGATACAATAAGACGCTGTTTTGGTCTTTTAAGCAGCAGGAAGGGGCCTCAATCGTTAAAGGCTCTATAGGTGAAGTTAAAAGCGTCGTGCTTTTTGAATCGGTTGATGGTTCATGTTACTTATACGGCTATTTGGAAGGTAACGATACAGATTTTCGGTCAATAAATTTTCCGCAAAAGAATTTCTATTTTGCAGAGGCAACAAAAGCCGATCTAAGAAGTAGCATAGAAAAACAAATAAAAGAGTTAGAAACCCAATTAAATATTAGTGAAAATGAAAAAAAGTATCTTGAGAATAAGCTAAATATAATAAAAACCTTATATGATATCGATGAAAAAGTAGATGCAAAGATTGACTTTATTAAGAATAATCTAAAGATAGGTTTATTACCAGCAGATGTTGAAAATCTATTAGAGAATAATTTTACTATAGTTTATGCTGCCCTAGATGGGCAAGAGATGTGGAGATACGATATTTTTACCATTGAAGATTATGTTTTAGAAAATGAATATCAAACGGATTCAGTTGATTTAGACGGAATATTAGAAGGTGAAATTTCCATTCAGTTATTTGTTGGATTTGATAATGATAAGAAAGTATCAAGATATATTATTTATTATTTAAAAGATAAAAGAGTAATTGAGTATAGAGTTTTTAGTAATGGAAGTTTTCATGAATCAGTTATTAGATGATGAAGATGACATCGGCTAACAACGTCTCTTCGCATGGTGAGAAAGCAACTTGATACTTGTAGTGTAACGTTGAAGTAAAAGCACGTAGTAACCTTCCTCACCACATTTCTTCGCTGGGTGCGGAGCACCGCAATGAAGAAATCGACAAGGTTACAGCTCAGAAAAGCCGCAGACACGAAACTATAGGCAGGACATAACTCGCTACGCTCGAAAGTCCTGCCTAACGTGGGCGGGCTTTGCGCCCGCTGATAGGCTGCTCGCAACGAAGCCTATCAACGGCCTTTGCGGACATTCCTTCGTTGTGCACGCACAGAGGGGTAATTGATTTAGATAAATTACTATTTGAAAGCAGAATCGGATAAGGGGTGTATCAATATGAATGACAAACTAGATGTCTTAGATAATGGTCCTTTTTTTCATGGTACTAAAGCAGAACTAAAAATTGGAGATTTGTTAGTACCACAACATTTATCAAATTACCAAGATAAAAAATCTAACTATATATATTTTACTGCAACATTAGATGCTGCTAAATGGGGTGCTGAATTAGCAACTTCAATATCTAAAGAAAGAATTTATATTGTAGAACCGTTAGGTGAATTTGAGAATGCCCCGAACTTAACTAACAAAAGATTTCCTGGAAACCCAACACGTTCCTATAGGTCTAAATCTCCTTTGAAAATAATAGCTGAATTAGGTTCTTGGGAAAGACATTCCGATGAAGAAATAAATCATATGATCGCTACTTTAAAAAGGTTACGTGAACAAGGAATAGCGGTAATAGATGATTAAAAGAAATTTTGCAGGTCGTTCAAGAAACACCTAACAAAGTGTAAGCTCAAGAGTGCGGAAGCAATGGGGAGGTTTTGTGAAAAGAACAACAGAATACTGGTTACAATCATACAGGCGATTCATATAAATAGAGTAAAACTGTCTGGAGTAGAAATCAATGGACAAACAAAATAGCAGGTTTCGATGGGTTGTATTTGCTACTGTATTGTTTACTTATTTATTAATGGCGAGCCAAAGAACCGCTCCTGGATTGATTACAGATCTATTGATGGCGGATTTTAATGTAACAGCATCAACAATTGGGCTACTGACAAGTGTACAATTTTTTATATACGCTAGTTTACAAATTCCTATGGGTGTTTTGGCAGATCGTTATGGGCCGAATTTTCTCCTGATTATAGGTGCTATACTTACAGGTTTAGGTACAATTATTTATAGTCTTGGTACGCATGAATACGTGCTGTTTTTTTCTAGAATACTTACGGGCACAGGGGATGCGACCATCTGGGTTTGTATTGTGTTAGTTTTGAGCCAATGGTTTAACGAGAAGGAATTTGTTAGGTTAATTGGGTTGTCAGGAATGACAGGAAGTCTCGGTTTTCTTTTGGCGACTGTTCCTTTCTCCGCTTGGATTCACTTACTAGGTTGGAGGTTTGCATTTTTTTCTTCTGGAATCCTATTATGTTTATGTGGCATTCTCCTTTACTTTGTACTCATAAAAAAACAAAAACAACTCTTTGAAAACGAAACAGCAGTTGCTGAAAACGAAATACAACGTGAAAAATTATTAGTTTTACTGCGGAGAATATTTTCAAATCGGCAAGCTTGGGCTCTGTTCTTTTGTCATTTTGGTATTGTCGGCGGGTATCTAGGATTTATCAGTTCGTGGGCTGTACCCTATGGGATGAATGTATATGAAATGACACGATCAGGTGCCAGTCAACTCATTATGATTGGACTTATCGGGGCACTTATCGGGGCACCTCTTACTAGTTGGGTTTCAAGTCGGTTAGACACTATTAAACGTCCTTATGTTGTTGTTCACATCTTTATTTTAATGAGTTGGTCTTCATTCCTTTTATTTAATGGGAATCCGCCATTGCCTTTGTTAATTTTGCTTTTCTTTAACATAGGCTTTGGATTTGGGGCAAGTTCGCTTACTTTTGCTGTTGTTCGTCAATCTTTTCCTATTGTAGAATCTGGCATTGTCTCAGGATTTGCAAATACGGGTGGATTTCTAAGTGCCGTGTTATTGCCTAGTATTTTCGGAAATATACTGGATCATTTCATGTCTGCATCTGGTAGTTTAGGTGATGGATACTTCTACGGCTTCATCATCCCAGTTATCTTCTCGATGATTGGATTGATTGGAGTAATTTTTGTTAAGGAAAAACGTAAGGATGTTACTATATTTTTGTATTCCAAATAAAATCGGATAGACAAGACGATAGGTGAAATTCCTGCAAGTTCATAGTTGAAAGGAGAATACATGAAGGTAAAGATAAAGCAAGAAGAACTTCAAAGCTTTCATTTAAGTTGGGCATGTATACAGCCAATGTTACATTCAGTCCGTGGGAAAGACCGCTCAACAAAATTAGAGCTGTATAATCAATTGAATGAAGGACAAAAGGGACTCTTTTTGTTTTATTCATTTCATAATCATACAAAGACATTGGAAGAGTTTTATTGGTTTTCGGACTATAACATAAATGAGCTTCAATCATGGGATGGAATAAAGAATGGAGTACTATATTTTCAAGATGTTCAAATGGCGAATGTATTAGATGAAATCAAATTGTTAATTGAGAAACAAAACATATTGGGAAGGAAAATAAATCCCAGTGATATGAAATATGATCAAGAATTATTTGGTGATATAAGTAAACTGTATTCTAGATATAATGGTTGCTCTAGATGCACAATAATTAAAATGAACGAGTGGATAAACAATAATAAAGATGATTTTATTGAAATCGAATGATGTAATGTATGTAATTTATAAGTAATTGGCATTAAAATTATGGTAAAACTGAAGTAGAAATCGATAAAGAAGTGGTGTTCTTTTATGATGACACAGGTTTTCCGAACAACGCATTAACGAAGTATGAAAAGGAAGATTTAGTAAGATTATCAGCTAAATTAAGGAGTGCGGGATGGGGACCTAATATTAGTTATAGTGGAGGCTGGACAAGTTTCAGTGAATCGGTAAGTGCTTTAATAGAATAAATCGGTAAGTAATAGACGGGATTGTTCAGAGAAGATACCGTAATATAAGAAAAATTTTACTTATTTATAAAAGGAGAATTAAAATTGAGACAAATGGTTAAGTTCTTGTTGCTTTCTTTATTGGTAATGTTCCTTCTAAGTGGTTGCAATTTAAATTCTAATCATCCTAATGTAGATTTATTTCAATATAAAGATTCATATGTAGGTGATAACAGTGCGGTAGTTAATACTGTGATTCATTTACAGGGTGCAAAACATTTTAGTGGATTAGAACTTAAAACAAAAGCAGAACCATATGGGATCATCATAAAGTATGATTGGTCAGAATCGGAATTAAATGTCATAGAAACAGTTATATACAATGCCACGTATCTATTTGCATTGATACAGAATGTGGACTGGATAACCTTTCATTTTGAAATGGTTGATGGTATGGAAGAGTATAAAATTAACAGAGAAGATCTACAAGCCTGGTACGGAATAGATTTGAGTGAAATTGACAACGAAGATAGACTACAAGAGCTTATACAAAAATCTTTAGAAGATGAAAAGAAGATAAATCAGCTTTTAAACTAACGTTGGTGTGTAAATACAATAGGAGTTGTATTTTGCTACTTGTTAAACATTGCTAGATATAGCTATAGAAATACAAATACACATACACATGAAGGTGTGGAGGTAATAATGTATAAGGCTAAAGTAATTGAAAAGATGAAACAAGTATTTCAAGATGTACCATATGGAATTGATCATACACTAAAGGTTCTAGATAATGCTGAAGAAATAATGGCAGGGGAAGATATCTCAGCAGATCAACGAGAGTTTGTATCAATCATAACTATACTACACGATATTGGAGCAATGGACGCACTGCGAAAATATGGGTCAATGGATGCTCATTATCAGGAATTAGAGGGGCCACCAATAGCAAGAAAGATACTTGAGGAACTTGAATATGAGCCGAACAAAATAGATAGAGTATGTTATATCGTAGGGAATCATCACACCCCATCAAGAATCGATGGGATTGACTTTCAGATACAATGGGAAGCGGATTTGCTAGAAAACCTTACGGCCATGGCAATAACAAAAGATGCAATTAAATTAGAGAAATTCATTGAAAAGAATTTTAAAACAAGAACTGGCAAAGCGATTGCATATGAGCGTTTTATGCAGTGATTGTCTTGCATCCTTTTTAAGAGGATGCTTTTTTATTTTTTGGAAATTTATATGATGGCAGCAATGCAATTAATAACAATAACAATAAAAACCAAATAAAAAACAATATTTATTTATTGTAAAACGATAAATAGTATGCTAAAATCAAAATCAAAATAAATAAGTGAGGTGCATTTTTTATGGAACGCGGATCAACACTCTTTTTAAAAATAGCTTTGATAATCTTGGGTATCCCATTCCTTGCGTTGTGTATATTTTTAGTACCGGAGTTAGCGAATTTTGCAGCAGAACTATATCCGGAAATGTCGTACATTAAATATCTATTTTTTATCGATCTTTATGCAACGGCAATCCCTTTTTATTTAGCGTTATTTTTTTCTTTCAAACTTTTAATCTATATTGACAAGAATCAAGCTTTCTCGGAATTATCGGTAAAGGCTTTAAAAAATATTAAATACTGTGCAATCGCTTTTAGTAGCTTGTATGTGATTGGATTGCCACTTTTTTACCTCGTTGCTGAGAGAGACGACGCCCCAGGCTTCATCCTTATTGGGATGTTCATGATTTTTGCGGCAATGGTTATTGCAGTCTTTGCGGCTGTTCTCCAAAGACTTCTACAAGTAGCCATAGAGATAAAAGCGGAAAACGATTTAATAATCTGATCAGAGGTGATTTAAGATGGCAATTATAATAAACATTGATGTAATGCTTGCAAAAAGGAAGATGAGTGTAACAGAGCTTTCGGAGCGGGTTGGAATTACGATGGCGAATCTTTCGATATTGAAAAATGGAAAAGCAAAGGCTATCCGATTATCAACGTTAGAGTCAATCTGTCAGATATTAGAGTGTCAGCCTGGAGATATATTGGAATACAGAAGTGAGGAAGAAGTAAGTTTATAGACTAATAATATATAGTGAGGTGTCTTTTATGGAACGAGGTTCAACACTTTTTTTGAAAATTGTTGTTATTCTCATGGGAATACCAGTCCTTGCATTGTGTATCTTTGGATTGCCTGGGATGGCGGCTAGAGATGCAGCAGCTCATCCTGAGACTGCCTACTTGCAGTACCCGTTTTTGATTGCTGCGTATATAACTATAACACCGTTTTTCTTTGCTTTGTATCAGACATTTAAACTCTTACAATACATTGACCAAAACAATGCCTTTTCGGAATTATCTGTTAAAGCTTTGAAGTATATAAAATACTGTGGGATTATCATTAGCACCTTAGTTCTCACTGGTGAAATTGTTGTGATTATATTGACGGCAGGTGCTGGGGAAGACATAACAGGGGTAATTGGCTTAGGATTTATATTAATTTTTGGTTCATTGGTAATAGCTGTCTTTGCTGCTGTTCTTCAGAGACTTCTACAGGAAGCCATAGATATTAAAGCAGAAAACGACTTAATAATCTAATCTGGGGTGAGCGAAAATGGCAATTATCATTAATATTGATGTAATGCTAGCAAAAAGGAAGATGAGTGTAACAGAGCTTTCCGAGAGAGTCGGAATTACAATGGCGAATCTCTCGATATTGAAAAATGGTAAGGCTAAAGCGATCCGGCTATCAACGTTAGAGTCAATCTGTCAGATATTAGATTGTCAGCCAGGGGATATACTGGAATACAGAAGCGAGGAAGATTTGGGGATGGATAGAATTGAACGCTGAAATTTCAATATTGAATAGAGGGTTCGCTTTTAATACGAAGCAATTAGTATTTTTCACATATCATCAGGCAATGTCTTGTCTATTTCCAGTCGCTATATTTATAGCTCTAGCAATTTCGAAAATGATAGCAATGCCTGGTTTGCATAGGTATGATTTCTTGCTGATCGTCTGTATTCTTATGCAAGTGGTTATGTATAAAACGGGTCTTGAAACGAAAGACGAATTAAAGGTAATCTCATTATTTCACATTATTGGGCTTGGGTTAGAGTTGTTTAAGGTTCACATGGGTTCTTGGTCGTACCCCGAAGTGGCTTGGACGAAGATATATGGAGTCCCACTATACAGCGGGTTCATGTATGCAAGTGTGGCAAGTTATCTATGCCAAGCATGGAGGAGATTTGACCTAACATTAGTTCATTGGCCTCGATATTCTTTGTCAGTGCCACTAGCAATCGCAATATATATGAATTTCTTCTCACACCATTATATCTATGATTTTCGTTGGGTTTTATCGGGTCTACTATTTCTAGTATTTTTTAAAACTGTTGTTCATTTTAAAGTAGGTAAAAAAATCTATCAAATGCCAATTTTCTTATCGTTTGTGCTCGTTGGCTTTTTCATTTGGATTGCAGAGAATATTACTACATTCTATGGGGCCTGGACATATCCAAATCAGAATGAAACTTGGCAGCTAGTCCATTTAGGGAAAATCAGTTCTTGGTTTTTGCTCGTTATTATCAGCGTTATTATAGTAGCAGATTTAAAGCACGTAAAACAAAAAATAACAAAGCAAGAATGAAAGGCCGAAAACGTGTAACATATGAAGTCTCTTTATCGTCTATTCCTTTGGAGGTGTAGAACGATGAAGAGATTTTTTATTATCAAAATTATTGTTATTTGCGTCATTGCCTTGGCTATTGCAGGTGGAATCCATTGGGTAATTATGGGTAGTGCAGAACGCACAGGTGGTAATCTATTAACTGTAGAGGATGTAGCAAAGCAGTACATACAACAAGTGATACAAGAATATGAAGGATCAGATTGGGCAGATTTTAAAATTGTAGACAGCAAAATAACAAAGCTTGAAAAGATTAGCAGAAATGAGCAGATTCTTACATATCCAATTGAGTTATGGAGCTTGGAATACCGCTTGCAGCCGGATGATATAAGTAAGGTCTTGTTAGCAGGTGGGATGAATGAAGTGGATGATTGGATCACAGAAGATAGTAGTATGGGTAAGCCATTCTTAGTTGTATCATTTGAAAACACAGAACCGAACCTTATGGGCATAATTTGGAGCGGGGAAGAAGATATGACTACCGTTACAGGGCAAGAAAAAGCAATTCAGAGGTTTTTACTACGTATCGGGTTACTCCCAGAAAGCGAATTTATTGGGTTTATTTCTAACTTTAGCGTAGAAAAATCTTCATTTAATTTCGATGAAGTGGAATGGGTGACTTTAGACGATGAGGGTCGGTTAAAGGAGCTAAATATAGAAACGAATGAGTTGCCAAATGGCTATTACATACACAATCCAGATGAGCATGCAGTGTATCTTGAAGTCCAAGAGGAGACGGAATATACGATTATTAATTGGGGTGGCGGAACGACTCCCAATGAATTTACAAGACCTGTTAACAAATTAGAGTTTGCGGAGTATCTGGGTACATATATTAACAATACTACACCACCGTTTATAATTATTACTAAAGATGGGTATGTGGTAAGCATTACAGAACAATATGTGCCATAAGTATATCTAAGCCCCTTAACAAAATTTACACTAAAAGCCATTTATATCGTTCTTCAGTGGGTTTTTATATTGTATAATGATATTCACTAGAATACTAAGAAAAGCTGAATCGCGTTTATTAGCAAATAAATAGTCTATAAAAAGTGGGTGGAGGAGCTACGATGAAACGAATTGGTATGCTAGGCGGAATGAGCTGGGAATCAACCGTTGAATATTATAAGATTATCAATGAAGAAGTAAAATCCCGTTTGGGTGGGCTGCACTCTGCAAATTGTTTACTGCACAGTGTTGATTTCGGTGTAGTGGAAAGCTATATGCGAAATGGGCAATGGGATGATGTAGCGAGAATCTTAATAGCTGCTGCGAAAACATTAGAAAACGGCGGCGCGGATTTTATTATTACTTGCACGAATACGATGCATAAGCTGGCAGATCAAATTCAGAATAATATCGGCATACCATTATTGCACATCGCGGATGCGACCGCAGATGAGATTAAGAAAGCGCACATTAAAACGGTCGGGCTGCTTGGAACACGGCCTACGATGGAAATGGATTTTTATCGGTCAAAACTAAAGGAACAAGGGATTGAAGTGATCATACCTGATGAAGAAGATCGAGCGATTATCCATCAAGTGATATTTGAAGAGTTATGTCTGGGGATGATTCGTGAACAATCGAAACAAGAATATCTTAGAATTATGGATATCATGATTTCGATGGGAGCGGAAGGCATTATTCTGGGATGCACTGAAATTCCATTACTTATACAGCAAGCAGACGTAAAAGTACCGTTATTCAATACGACCCATATACACGCTATCATAGCTGTTGAAAAATCATTAGAATCATAAACTAAACTTGGCAGCCACCGAGTCATGATTATGTAAAATGAGTAATGCCCAGTTACGTATAGAACTGGGCATTAATGATAGAAATTGAAAAACCGTTATAGTTTTCGCTAAAGCCAATTAGCCTTGTTGGAAAGTTTGGCAGCAAGTTTCGTCCTTGCTTGATGCAGGAGTAGCATCTAAAGAACTTAATTGTGCGTCAGGAGAAACTCCACCTTCTCCATCGTTTTGCACGATTATGTTATCGGCAGTACAAAGGTTCTTCGTAGTCCAGTATTTGCAGTTATCTACTGTGCAATGTACGTCTGGCATATTCGGTAAAACTCCTTTCGAATTAAGATGTATTACACGTATATTTTGCAGAATAAACAATAAAATTATTCTTGAAATTCAATTATTAATATTAGGAAGAGGGATTATAATGGTAAACAGGTTTTCATACGTTTTAGTTTTAGGGCTTATCATGATTGTTATTAGTGCGTGTGGTGTAGATGTGGATGCGGTGAAACAAAAAGTAGAGAAGCAAGTAGAGGAAACACTAAACAACAAAATTAATGAATTGGTGAATCAGGAAGCAACTAAGTTTTCCAGTAATCCTATGGAATACATTAAAAACCACCAGGACCTATATAATGAGCTTGTAAAAGAGAGTAATGGCTCCATCGAATATTTCGTCAATGAAATAAAGAATAGCAAAGAAAATGGTCTTAAGGAATGGATCTTAGCAAAGGCGGCCCAAGACATTCTCGGCAAGCAAGGGATTAAAGAAGAATGGGCTACAGGCAAAGAATGGCTAGAGAAATATGAACAGTTAAACAAACAACCATAATAACAGCTAATTCAAAGCAATTCTTAAACGCGAGTTTTTGTTTTTAATGATCATGATTAGTAAGCATAGGAGAACAATCATACATGAATAAACATAGTTATGGCTATTTCATAGCCTTTGCAACAATATTAATTTGGGGAACCACTTATATTTTTACAAAAAATTTATTAAATCATTTCACACCGTATGAAATCGTTATGTATCGTACAGCTTTCGCATGGATGATACTGATTGCGATATATCCGAAGTTCAACTTTCGTTGGAACTGGAAGGAAGAAAGACTATTTCTCGCCCTAGGTGTTTTAGGTGTGACAATGTATTATTTGTTAGAGAATATAGCCCTGAATTATACGCAAGCATCTAATGTTGGACTGATAGTATCATCAATTCCATTGTTCACAGCGATTATCGCACATTATATGCATAAAGATGAGGCCTTTCATAGAAATCAGATATATGGTTTTGTGTTTGCAATCATTGGGATTTTCCTGATTATTTTTAATGGCAGCTTTCATTTGAATTTAAATCCATTGGGGGATATTCTTGCATTTATCTGTGCGCTTGTATGGGCCTTATATACGAACCTTCTTAAAAGAGTGAACAATCAGATGTCTCCCGTTGTGATTGTTAGAAAGACGTTTTTCTATGGACTCGTCACGCTGGTTCCCATACTATTATTACAGGGGATTGAAGTAAATCTAACGGATCTTTCCAATGTAAATGTATTGGGCAGTATTCTTTATCTTTCAGCTGCAGCTTCTGTGCTATGTTTCTTAATGTGGAACAAAGCAATTAGCATGATTGGTTCTGTGAAGGCAAGCAATTTTATTTATCTAATTCCGTTAATTACAATGGCCTCATCTTATATCTTTCTTAAAGAGACGATTACTTGGAGTATGCTTTTCGGTGGAATCCTGATTTTGTTTGGCGTATATGTCAATGAGCATAAGAGAATAGCTATACAGGAAAGCGTCGTGGAAACGGCTGCCACACCAATGGACATCTAATAAAAAGTAGGGATGACATGCCATATATGACAGTCAATGACCTTGATGTGTACTATGAGATTCATGGAACGGGCAATCCCATAGTGCTAATTCATGGCGCTTGGATCGATTCGGAAATTTGGGATGAACAAGTACAGTATTTCTCGAAAACCAATCAGGTTATCGTGTATGATATCAGAGGGCATGGCCGCACAGGAAAGGGTAGCACTCTGGATTATTCGATGGAGCTATATGCGAAAGATGTGTATCAACTGTTACAGAAACTTTCCATTCACAGACCGATAGTCTGCGGTTTATCAATGGGGGCCTTAGTGGCTCAAGCATATGCTTCCCATTACCCTGACAATTTAAAAGCTCTTATTCTGATTGGAGCAATCGCGTCCTCGTCGCTTACTCTTCCAGACAAAATCATTACGCATGTTCTCGCTCCTTACTGGCTGTCTTCAACTATCGTACGGATCATTGGTAGTAAGGGATTAGCGTGGCTCGCTACAGTATACTTATGGCTAATGAAAAGCTATGAGAAAGTTAATCACGAGCAGAATATTCAAGCATATTTCAAATATGTTGTGAGCAAGCATAGTGCCAGAGAGTTCAATAAGATTCTTAAGGCGATGTATTGTTTTACATTACAAGACTTACATCGGATTAAAGTGCCAACAGCGATTATAAATGGCGCAAAAGAGCTTAAAATTATGTTTCTACATGCGCATGAGTTACACCGTAGGATTTCAGATTCTAAACGATTTGTCATTTCTAATGCGGGACACATTCCCAATGTAGAGCGCCCAATTGAGACAAATCGAACGATTGAGCAGTTTATTCAGTCAATCAAGAAAACTTAGATTAGTTGGGGTTTTTACTCATCTATATGACGGAAGGCTTCGGAGAGCATCTATGTATTATGTATATATTGTAGAATGTAAGGACGGCACGCTTTATACTGGTTGGACCGTCGATTTGGAGAAGCGAATCAACGCACACAATCTAGGTAAGGGTGCGAAATATACGCGTGGACGGGCGCCTATTGAACTTAAGTATTATGAACAATTAGACTCGAAAGAGGCTGCACTAAGGCGAGAACATGCGATAAAAAAACTGTCAAGAAATGACAAGATTGAATTAATCATGTATGATATATAAGTAGATATAAGGATTGGTATAATCAAATCATGGGGTGATTGGAATGAGAAAGCCGAACAGAATTCCATTACTATCGATTGTATGTGTATTGACCGCAGCTCTTATCTCTGGTTGTAGTTTGAATCCTCTTAGTCATTCGAAGAACGAACAGGTAGCGATACAAGAATTAGAAAATGAAATTTTATTAAAAAATGCTGAGATTGATGTGTTGAAGCGTGATCTACATAAACTTGAGGAACAGGACAAAAGTAAACAAATCGTAATCGACTATGTGGAGTATCTTGAAAAGCGTCGTTTAGTGATAGACGCTGTTCCACTTTGGGGTATCCCTAGGGAAGAAAGTGTGTATCTCAATGAAGTATTGTCTTATAGTGCAGTGGATGTACAATCAGCCGCTATAGTTGATGGGCAAGATGTATGGTTATTCGTGCGTATACCAGTATATGACTCCCCTATGAATTATATGGGCTGGATTCGGGAATCACAAACAGTGAAAATCACGGAAGAAAATGTCAAACAGACCCTTGGTGACATATATTTAAAAGAAGGCATTACCATCTATGAAGTACCAGACGCTGATGATATCAGTCGCAATAAGGCAAGCCAGGTACCATTTGACTTGCGAGGAAGAATTGAACAGCAAGAAGGAGAGTATACGAGGATTGCGACAAGTGGCGGATGGAGATTCTGGGTAAAGACGGAACTCGTTGAATACCCGACCATCGATTAAAAGCTAAGTAAATAGATGCGAATTATTATATGATTGAATTGTTCGAACTCTTTTAGTACACTTAAATAGTATGAATCAAAATAAATATAGTCGTTACCTGTTTATGAGATAATCTTCGAGCAGGTAATGGCTTTTGTTTGTGTAATAGACTTTTTACAGGTAATCAGAGAAATACTGGGATGGGCATTAAGCTTATCCGTTAGAGTAACTTTTAAGAAGGAGGACGAACATGTCAGATAAAAAAGATTCTAGACGTCTCATCTACACATTAGCGGTTTGGGCTGGTGGGATTGGTTTTCTCGTTTCACTTCTTTATTTAGGATATATGTTTTGGCGCGGCAATCAACCAGGGGCGTTAGATTATCTCAACTTACCGATTACAATGTTTGCATACATTTACTTTAGAAATGAGCTTCGCAAAATAAACTCGTGAGATAGCTAAGACAGGCTCACTGAGAAACAAGGGACATCTATTGAATACAGCAGGAAATCATAGCAGAATTGAGATTGACGAGTTATTTAGAGAAATTTTTCCTAACAGTCTGGACGGGATTCTCGTGTCTCGACCAGACTTGAGAATTTTGGCTCGCCATTTTTCCACACTACGAAAGAGTATGGTAATGGGCTAGTGATTTTCGCAAATTAGGCAGTATCTATTGAATACTCACTTTTTGCATTTCACTCTTTTTTGCGATTAACTCTGCCGCTATACTAATGGCGATTTCCTCAGGGGTCTCTGCCCCAATAGAAAGTCCAACAGGACAGGTAACCTTTTCTAATTCCTCTTGTGCAATACCATCCTCTATCAGTGCTTGATAAATTACCTGCTTCTTTCGATGACTGCCAATCATACCTATATAGCAAGCGTCACTTGCTATGACTTGCTGTAAAACAGCCATATCATATAGATGGCCACGGGTTACGATGATTACATAACAGCCATCACAAATGGTAATTTCTCTAGAAAAGTCTTCTAGTGAAGGTACAACTATCGTTTGTGAAGTAGGGAATAACGTCGAGTTTGCGTATTCTGGACGATCATCCACTACCACAACATCAAAACCTATCGTCTTTAGCACTGGAGCTAGTTTTTGACTAACATGCCCAGCGCCAAAGATGTACACAGTAGGATTCGGTACAATCGAATCCACCCAATACGCGTCAGCCTTGAGAACAGGCATTTCTGCGGGATTCCCGACTTGTAAGACAAGTGAATCTTGGGAAATTTCAGTGCCTGTAATTGGGAGTAAGTGATATAGAGATACGGTTTTCTTCCCTTTCAGGGACGTTACAATCTTCTCGAAAACAGTGAGATGAGCTGGATTTTTCGCATTAATAAACTGCAATAAAACGTCAACGCTACCGCCGCAAATCATTCTCCGTTCCTTCGCATTCGGACTCGTTAAGTCGAAATGTTTTAGCATAGGAAAGGAGGTATCCCAAAGCGTTGGCGCCAAACCTTGTACTTGCCCCTCAAGGGAGCCGCCACCAATCGTACCGATGATCGAACCATCTTGTTTCACGGCCATTTTTGCCCCTGTGTTTCTCGGCGCGGAACCTCTCCGCCGAACAATCGATGTTAGGACAAAGCTGTCTCCTCTTTTCAACATACTATATAGCTCTTCATAGAATGTTATCATTGAATTGAACCTCTCCATTTCAGTAAATTATGCATTATCAGGGCATATCTGTTAAGTACAGGATTGCTTCTAGTAATCCACCGGCAACAGCCCTTGCCTTGTCAGAAATTGTGTAACAATACTGCTCTTGACTACGAGGGTCTACGTCAGCTATTTTCATACCCTTAACCACGTTAATGTCATGATAGATTACTCCGCGCAGCATACCGTCGATTAAGGATATCACTGGAGTATTGTCCACGTATCCAATCGTTTGGCCTTTTGCAACTTGCGAGCCTATCGCTATACTGCAATAAAAGGTTCCATGATGCGGCGCGCGTAGGACACGATCGACGCTATAGCCTAGAATATCACCAGGAACTTTCGTATCAGCTTGCGCAGTTCCGTTATAAATTACTTTTCCTAAGTAATGGCCGCGGTTCGTTTCAATGACCGCATGCACATCTTGTCCAGCCGTATAGCCAGGACCTATGCCAATGACAATCGGTGCCATTTGCCGGGTAAGACCGAGACTTCTCTTTGATAGAGTTGCATCCACTACGGCATGCAGATCGTAGCTCGCTAACAATTGAGTAGGTAGTGATCGTAGGATAGTAGCGTGTTCATCGATTAGAATAGGAATATGTCGGTTGTTAAGAAGGCTAATAACATCTTGGCAATCAAAGGCTAGCTTTGCCGTTACTTGTTCGATGGTAATGGAACCGTCATAGACAGCCTGCGCGAATGAAACTGTTCGGCGAATCATTGTTGGCTTAGGAATTTCTAGGATCATCACAGAGAACCCTGCCATATGCAAGCGGTGTGCAACTCCTGTTGCAATATCACCGCCGCCTCGAATTACAATTAACTTTTTCCTAAACAATCCCATGTGAATCACCTACCTTTATTCGATATTCCACTTCTAGTTCATGTACACTTTTATTCCTGTACAATTTATTCTTTATACCATTTTTATTCCGTATGCCATTTTATTTCTTATTTCCAATGGTGGTACTCTATTTCTGTATCAATATCTACAAAACACTTATGGTCGTGCCAAGGTAATTCATAGACAAAAGATTGAGCCATGTGCATTAAAGCTCTGCCACCTAGGTCGCCTTGCAAATCCATCAGCTCTTTACGCCATCCGGCTCCAAATAAAACTGGACTCTGTCGCTCTCCAGCAAAGACAGGGGCAATAATGGTGTTGCGTTCTTTATCGTTCATCGAATCAAATAGATTCTGTATAGCAAGAAGTATGTCTTTATCTATGAAAGGCTGGTCACCTTGAATGAATAGATAGCCGTCTATATGAGGGTCGAAGCTCTCAGTTGCTATTTTCACAGAAGTACTCTTTTCGTGAGATGAGACTGTGTGTATAGATAGCGGCTGATTAGTCTTCATATGTAAAGATAGTACTTCATCAGTTTCAGTAGTCGTAAGACTACATAGTATATCTTGGACGGGGTGGGTAGTTTCATGATTGCATATTACCACGATTTGCGACCATGGAATCTGTAAGACTGTTCTAATAACATGTTCAATCATCGGCTTGCCTTTGATTGGTAGCAGTAGTTTCTGTGTCCCCATTCTAGTACTATTTCCAGCAGCCATGATAGCAACGCCGATGGTTTTGCTCATCCTAATCCCTCTTTAAACTTTTTTGGTCTGACGCATAGTGGATCACTCTATATGCTTATATCAAATAGAAGCGGCGGTTATAATAGACGATTGGTTGTAATAATTGATAGCGGCCGCATAGCAGTTCCAAATCCAGTGGTAATTACAATACTGTCTAATTCTATACTGTCTAATACTATACCGTCCGACTCCACACTGTTTAATTTATGTTGTCCGTAAGCATTTGAAAGTGCTTCGCGGATGGAATGCTCTAATTTTTGAATAGTGTGAGTCCCGCAACAGGCATTAGCACCACTTAATACTAAGACTTTTCTGCCTTTGGTGCGGGCAAAGATTCCGTTCGGATGCACAGCTAGTTCTATGATATCCTGGAGTGTAACGATTGAATTCTCCAATGTATTAAGAACAAGGGATACCTCGGCAAGTCGATGGGTAATCGCATGATTCAAAGGCATACCGATCGCTTGTAAACTGAGTACTCCTAGCGTAACCTTTGTCAAGTCGGGTACCACTGGTTCATGCTCAGCAGGAGCTTTTAACAAACGATGGTTGGCACCATCGCCTTCTACTAGGAAATGAAGGCTCGGGAACTCATCAGCTAAGGTTTGATAGATTTGATCAATATGCTCTTTACTATGACCGACGACCTTCTGCAATTCGTAACGCTTACCCCATCCAGCACATTGAAAGTGTGTAAGAAAACGTTGAATGTATCGCGCGCTTTTATCAACATCTGATATAATAATAGTAGGCAAAGGCATATGGGTATCGATATGTAATTGTGGAGCTAGCATCCGCGTAGTAGTTGTTAGCACCAATGGTAGGCGCAAGTTATAAAGTTCCAAGGCAACGCTTTGTAATAGAGAGGTTTTGCCACCAGCTCCTACAGCAGTATAAATCCCTGATTGCGGAATTGCTAAAGAATCTAATAGATTCACTCTGTCACACCTTTTTATAGTAGTCGGTTCGATTCATTATATCAAAACATACGACAAAGTTGAAAAAGAAGATAAGAAAATTTAATCCATAGAACATTGGGGAAAGTGAAGGTGTTGCGCGTGTTTGATATTGTCTTGAAAAACGGGAGAATTGTGGATGGAACGGGAAGTCCTTGGTTTTATGGAGACATTGGCATCACAGAGGACCGTATTCAGTACATAGGTAAAATTGCGTCTGAGCATGGGCATACAGTGTACGATGTTTCAGGGCATTATATTTCCCCAGGATTTATTGATATGCATAGTCATTCAGACTTATATATATTGGAGCAACCATATTTATCAGCAAAAGTTAGACAAGGGATCACCACGGAATTACTAGGCCAGGATGGTATCGCTGCTACTCCGCTTCCGAAGCAATATGTTACCGATTGGAAAGGAAATTTGGCAGGTCTTGATGGAGAGCCGAATATAGAATGGGATTGGACAGATGTAAAAAGTTATCTAGAGCGTATTGAACAAGTAATGCCTAGCCATAACCTTGCATTTCTAGTTCCCCACGGCAACATTCGGATGGAGGCTATGGGGTTAGAGGGAAGAGCGGCAACGCCACAAGAAATTGCGGCAATGAAACAGCTGTTAAGAACGGCCCTAGAGCAAGGTGCGTGTGGTATATCTAGTGGACTTATTTACTATCCATGTGTTTTCGCTGATACGAATGAATTGACCGCATTATGCGAGGTGGCAGCTGAGTATGGTGTGCCTTTTGTAGTTCACCAACGAAGCGAAGGCGACGAGATTGTAGAGTCTATGATGGAGCTTATAAATATTGCGGAACACACAAAAGCACATCTGCATTTTTCCCATTTTAAAGTTTGTGGAGAAAAGAACTGGAACAAGACAGCAATTGTATTAAAGAAAATTGACGAGGCCCGCACAAAGGGAATCGAAATCACCTTTGATCAATATCCATATACTGCTGGCAGTACAATGCTAAGTGCAATTTTACCGCCTTGGGTACATGAAGGTGGTACGTCCAGCATGCTCAATCGCCTGAAAGATAAGTCGGCGAGGGAACGGATAAAGAAAGAAATGGCAGAAGGGTTTAGCGGTTGGGATAGCATTGCTGCTTGGGCGACTTGGAAAGGGATTTACATTACGTCGGTAAAAACAGCGGCAAATCAAGATTGCATCGGAAAGCATATAGAAGAAATTAGCCAGTTAAGGAATGTGAGTGATCCAGCAGATATGGCACTACGTTTAATAGAAGAGGAAGAAAATGCGGTCGGGATGATTGACTTTGTCATGGATGAGTCTTCAATTGGGCATATTATGAATCATCCAGTGGGGACCATATGTACCGATGGATTACTGGGAGGAAAGCCACATCCTCGAGCATATGGTGCGTTTCCTAGGATACTAGCAAAATACGTACGCAATGACCAAGTCATCGGTCTGGAACAAGCCATTCGACGCATGACTTCACAACCGGCTAGGATTATCGGTTGCTCAGATCGTGGCGTGATCCGTGAGGGTTTGAAAGCGGATCTTGTAGTATTTTCATTAGATGGTGTTCAAGATACAGCGACCTTTGAGGACTCTAGGCAAGCGCCAATGGGGATTGATTATGTAATCATTAATGGTGAGGTTGTAGTGGAAGGCGATGCGGAAGTCCACGTGCCAGCTGGTAAGGTGATTCGCAGAACATATTATACGCAATGCTAAACTACGTCATAATCTTTGATTAGGGTTTGCGCAGTCGTTTGAAGAAATCCTTTAATAATTGGCTACACTCATCCTGATGAATTCCTTGAATGACCTCTGTCTGATGATTAAAACGGGGATCATTTAAAAGGTTCATTAAGGAACCTACACACCCTGCTTTGGGGTCCTTGGCACCATACACTAATTGCGGGATACGGCTTTGCACAATTGCGCCAGCACACATTGGGCAAGGTTCAAGTGTCACATAAAGGGTACAACCCAATAAGCGCCAGCCACCTAATACTTGGCTGGCGTTTTCAATTGCCATGATTTCCGCATGGGCCAGAGGGTTTTTGTCGATTTCTCTACGATTGTAGCCAGTGGCAATTACTTCCCCATTACGAACAATAACCGCGCCAATAGGGACTTCCCCCATTGCCGCGGCCTTTTTAGCTTCTTCTATTGCAAGTTGCATAAAATGCGAATGTTTTTCGGTCATCGATACGATTAATCCTTTTTATCGATATTTTTTCATCTCTTCTTCGATGGATGCACGTAATAGTTCATCTTCGATTTCGTCTTCTTCGGTTCTCTTCTTGGAAACCTTTGGTGCATTGGCCATTCTTTCTTCGCGGTCTTTAATGTAACGGTATATGAAATACCCTGCCGCCGCAATACCTACGAAAGGTAGCGTCCATACTAATAAGTTAAATCCAGAGAACGGTGGTGATATTAAGACAGTTGCTCCATATTTTTTTACAAAAAGTTTCTTTATCTCGTCTTTCGTGTGCCCTTCACGCAATAACTGTTTAATTTCTTCTCGTTTTTGTATAGAACCACCCGACGGGCAGTCAATTAGAGGAACGCCTCAATCAACAGAGAAGAATAAGTCAACAACATCGCGATATACTTCATAAGGGACATCTTCCTCAACGGCTAGTACCATACCAGGGTTTAATAGAGAAATTAATAAAGCCCCTGTGAATATTAGAGAAAATAGCTTTGTCGCTTTCATGTCTTACCTCCAATACTTCAAACTGTTAAACATTATATCATAAATTCGGAAAATCTATTAACGAGCATTTGTGTCAAAACAGTGAACTTTTTTTGTCGCATTCTCTTCACCGAAGCAACGATAGTCTAGTTTAATTATAGGATAAGAACTCACGTAAAAACGGATAATCAGCTTGTGCGTCGTTATGTACGGCAATCCATACTACCACATTATCTTCGGCATAATAATAATGATCCATACCCATCCCGGAGACATAAGCAATCATATAATTGTCGATACCTATCATTTTCTGGTCGAGAAATACTTGGCTGTACTGCATTTTCTCATTCATGACTTGAAATTGCTCGGCTGCTTCATCAGGGGTATCAGTCGTAGTAATCCATATCGTTGCTTCTCGACTGCTTTGCTTATAATGATAGATAAAAGCATCCTCCATTGGGAAGCGTGTGCCGTGCAGACGTTCGATTTCAACCTTTGCAGCATTGCCACTTACCACTTTCTCTAAGCGAAACCCAGCGATTTCCTCCGATAAATTCAAAGGATTTGTAGAATCTTTCGCAGGATTGTTGTATACTGAAAAATAGACTATGGCAAACATAAGGATAATAACAAAGATACCAGAACTAACTGTATTGTTCTTCATACGAACCTCCTCACAAAAGCAATGAAATTGGCAATAGGCTTTGTCCTTACAATATACCATAATCATGAAATGATAGAAAATATTTCTTGCCAAGCTTAAAAAAATGTTTAAAAAAACAGTTGACTTGTCTGTTTGATATGTGATAAGATGTTCTTGTCGCTGTTAAACAACTGCGAGTGAGAAGTATCATATAACCTCAAATAATATGGAGAGGTACCCAAGTGGTTTAAGGGAGCGGTCTTGAAAACCGCCAGGCGTGTTAAAGCGTGCGTGGGTTCGAATCCCACCTTCTCCGCCATTAAAACCAACTCACTACGGGTTGGTTTTATTATTCAAATTTTATATGTATTTCTTTCATTATGGAGTGTTGGCCGAGTAGGTCGAAGGCGCTCGCCTGCTAAGCGAGTATACGACTACAATCGTATCGAGAGTTCGAATCTCTCACACTCCGCCATAATGTGCCCTTAGCTCAGCTGGATAGAGCGTTTGACTACGAATCAAAAGGTCGGGAGTTCGAATCTCTCAGGGCACGCCATTACTACTCTGATTATACTTCGATTCAAGATTCGAACGAAACAGAGTTTTTGAAAGTTTATCGTGCGACATGGAGTGGTGTCCGAGCTGGCCGAAGGAGCACGATTGGAAATCGTGTAGGCGGTGTTGAACCGTCTCGAGGGTTCGAATCCCTCCCACTCCGCCATTATAAAGTTTAAAGTTTGTCGTGCTAGACGGGGAGGTAGCGGTGCCCTGTAACCCGCAATCCGCTATAGCGGGGTTGAAGCCTGTACTGAGGTCCTATTACGTGTGGTCTGCCCCAAATAAGTGGCGTTGACGATTGGGTCCTGTGCAACGGAATGTCATGAACCTCGTCAGGTCCGGAAGGAAGCAGCGATAAGTGAATTTTTTCGTGTGCCGCAGGGTTGCCTGGTCTGAGCTAACTGTTTGGGTTACGCACGGGTGATAGCGATCGAAGGCAGGCGCACGACATTACATATATATTATAAAGAGTAAACCTGCGAAAGCAGGTTTTTTTGTTTGGTTTTTTTGTTTGAAGTCTCTAGGAAGGAATTCACAATCAAAGTGTCGAATCGATACGTACAAGCACGCACGTAGACAGAGAGACGATAGTTATGAATATCTTATACTGATAGATGCATAGAAGATATACGGTAAAATACAGAAGATATACAGATGTTCTGTGATTAAGATATTGCATATATACATTCGAGCAGGGGGGATCTCATGTTAAAGGTGAATTGCTTTGTCAATCCAATCCATGAGGAAACGGTAAAAGATGTATTTAATACTAGCTCTAAAGGGATTGTGCTTATCAATTCTAAGGGTATCATTCAAAATGCCAATGCTACTTTCCTGCAAGGGACTGGCTTTGCCTTGAAAGATCTTAAAGGCACTAATTTTCTCTCACTGCTGCCGGAAGATAAAGAACGAAAACATATTTATGACTTTCTAGAAATGATACAGAACGGATTAGACAAAAATGACGTGGTCAATAAGGCGATTGAACTTCATCAGGTACGGGTACAAGGAGCGCATGAGGTTTATGTCACGAATATTCGCTACTTTATCCATTGTGATGTATTAAGGCAAAAAGCTGATGGTAAGGATGAAATCATGATTCTTTTGGAATCATTTAAAGATTTTGTTGTGGAAGACATTATCGTGATGGCTAGAGAAAAGCTTACAACGGATATAAAGATGGGTTTTGTAGTGCAAGATGTGACAGGGAAAATCATTGAGATAAATGAACAAGCTGCAAATTTCTATGGCACTAACAGAGAAGAACTGTTAAACGCGCAAAAACGGGACAAGCTGAAAGGATTTCCAAAGGATTATTTCTTTGGTGAACAAACGTTAGAAAGTGGTATCCCACTTCACAATCACACCGTTTCATGGAAGGTTGGAGATAAACTCCATAGCTTTGTCATTGATACGAATCTCCTTAAGAGAAATTCTGAAATCATAGGGGTATTAGTGCTGATTAAGGATATAAGCAATGTAAAATCGTTGGAACTTCAAATTCAACATAACGAACGACTGGCAATGGTTGGACAAATCGCAGCTGGCACAGCACATGAAATCCGAAATCCGATTACCTCGATTAAAGGCTTTCTACAGCTTATGCAAAAGTCATTAACAGACAATCAGATGCAAAAAGAGATGTACTATACAGAAGTCATGTTAGGGGAAGTTGAGCGGATTACCAATTTACTGAATGAGTTTTTACTCTTGTCTAAGCCGCGAGATTTAAAGGTAGAGGATTGTAAGCCGAAAGAAATCATGGACATTATACAACCGATTATCTCTAATGAGGCATTACTAAAAGGCATTGAAGTTTGCTATAAAGTTGATTCGATTTCAAATTGCATCAGGGTCGATCGGGAGTTGTTGAAGCAGGTTTTTTTAAACCTTGCGAAAAACGCCCTAGAAGCTATGGGGGATAATGGAAAGCTTGAAATCTGCGTGGAGTCCGTGGATGATCATAAATCAATTCGCTTTAGTTTTAAAGATAGTGGACCGGGTATCCCTGCGTATATGATCGATAAAATATTTGATCCGTTTTTCACGACTAAGGATAATGGGACGGGGCTAGGACTTTCCGTCTGCCAAAGGATTGTAGCGGATTTAGGAGGTCAAATTAAAGTTTCGTCGAAAGGTTTTGGAACAACGTTTAGTGTCTTATTGCCGGTTTTCTCGTAGTTTCCAATGCGCGAATATGACAACCACAGCCCTATACTTTTTTGTCATGTATCGGTATAATGGAGAAAATAAGCCCTGAGGTGAAAGCATTGACATATTTGGCCTTGTATAGAGCGTGGAGACCCCAGTCCTTTGCAGATGTGACTGGGCAACAGCATGTCACAAGAACTTTGCAAAACGCGTTATTACAGCAGAAATTTTCCCATGCTTATTTATTTTCTGGGCCGCGTGGTATAGGTAAAACTAGCATCGCGAAGATTTTTGCGAAGGCGATTAATTGCAAACAGGAACCATTGAATGAACCTTGTAATGAGTGTCCGTCCTGTCGTTCGATTACCAGCGGAGAGTTATTAGACGTGACGGAGATTGACGCAGCATCTAATCGCGGCGTAGATGAAATTCGCGATTTACGCGATCAAGTGAAATATGCTCCAACAGAGGTAGATTATAAGATCTATATCATTGATGAAGTTCATATGCTAACGAACGAAGCATTCAATGCGTTGTTAAAAACGCTAGAAGAACCGCCGAAGCATGTCATTTTCATCTTAGCCACTACAGAGCCCCATAAGCTGCCACTAACAATTATATCTCGTTGTCAGCGTTTTGACCTACAACGGATTAATCATGAAGATATTGTTGCAAGGCTGCGCTTTATCTGTGATGAGCTAAATTTTGAGTATGAGCCTGCTGCTCTAGAGCTTATTGCATCTACAGCGGAAGGTGGTTTGCGGGATGCACTGAGTTTATTAGACCAAGTTTTAGCATTTGGTGACAATCGGGTCATACAAGAGCATGTGATGCAAGTGACGGGGTCTGTCAACGATAAAGTGTTATGCGATTTGATGGAACAGGTTGCGGATCGCAACATTCCAGCAGCACTGAGTGTATATGATCAAGCGATTCGTGATGGAAAGGACCCTAAACAGTTTGTCAAAGACTTGTTATACTTCTGTCGGGACCTGTTATTAGTGCTTTTGACACCGGATATCTCCGAGGTGAATCAAAGAGGGCTATTGAAAAAAGGGTTTGCCGAAGTAGCTGGGAAATATTCAGATCAAGAACTGATGACGATGCTCGAACAAGTTGCAAAGACAGACTATGAGATAAAATATATCAATCAACCGCGCGTTGTTGTCGAACTTTTGCTAATTCAAATGTGCAGAAGAGATGTGGCTCGAAGGGATAGTGATACAATGCTTGAAGGGTTGCGAAAGCAAGTAGCCCAACTCGAAGAGCGTATTGCTAAAGGAGTGCCTGTGGCAACGCAACAGGTAAAAGATGCAAATCGACCGAAATTATCGGCAGGTTCTCAAGGATCTGTACAGAAAGATAAACTCATCGAAATTAGCAAAGGTAATAACATAAAGGTTTTTGACAAAATCAAAGGGCATTGGGATGAAATCCTAGAGCATGTAAAGCGGGAGAAGGTAACCCTTCACGCATGGTTAATCAACGGTCAACCAGTGGCTGTGTATCAAACCTACATTGTAATTGCATTTCAGAACGCCATTCATCGGGAAACTTCAGACCAATCAGCCAATCGCCAGATTGTAGAAAATGTCATTCAAAAAATGACGGCAGGAAAGCCGTTTCAAATCATGAATATTCTCATGAGTGAATGGAATGAGGCAATAGCGGGTACAAAGGATGTAAGCGATGAAAAAAATCAAGAAAATGATAGCGTCAAACAAGCAATCGAAATGTTTGGCGAGGAATTTGTAGTCATTAAAGATTAAGAATCCAGGAGGAAAAACAAAATGAACATGAATCAAATGATGAAACAAGCAAAAAAATTACAACAGGATATGGCGAAAGCACAAGAAGAACTAGCAACCAAGACGGTTGAAGGCAGTGCTGGTGGAGGAGTTGTCACGTGTACTGTGAATGGGCACAAGCAGGTGTTAGATATAGCAATTAAGCCAGAAGCGGTAGATCCTGATGATATCGAAATGTTACAAGACCTTGTGATTACAGCAGTCAATGAAGCATTGAAGAATGCAGATGAGTTAGCTGCGAAAGATATGGGTAAGTACACTAAGGGATTTAATATTCCGGGGTTATTCTAAAATGATACACTTGCCAGAACCTATGGTGAGGCTAATTGAGTCATTCATGAGATTGCCGGGTATTGGGCCGAAAACGGCGCAACGCCTGGCGTTTTTCGTATTCCGAATGGATCAGAAAGATGTCACTCAATTTGCTAAAGCTCTAGAAAGCGTAAAAAAGGATATAACATTCTGCGAGGAATGCCAAAATATCAGCGATACTCCTAAATGTAAGATATGCCAAGATCCGAAACGTGATGTCTCTGTGATTTGTGTCGTTGAGCAACCAAGGGATGTTATTGCAATTGAGAGAATGCAGGAATTTCATGGGAAATATCACGTGCTCCAGGGGGCCATTTCCCCAATGGTGGAAATCGGTCCAGATGATATAAAAATCAAAGAGTTATTACATCGCTTAGCAGACGAGCGCGTACAAGAAGTGATTCTTGCTACCGATCCTAATATTGAAGGGGAAGCAACGGCAATGTATATTTCGCGGTTGATTAAACCTCTTGGAATCAAGGTCACAAGGATTGCACACGGTTTGCCGGTCGGTGGCGATTTAGAATATGCTGATGAGGTGACCTTGGCGAAAGCAATTGAAGGTAGAAAGACCTTATAATACTTATCAATGTAGTGATAGCCTTCAAATATCTTCAAATATCCTAAAATATCTTTCTAAACATTGAAATATTAATCATAAAAAACACCCTTTCCGCATTATAGTTTAGAAACAATATGGAAGGGGTTTTTTTATGTCGCTAAACGAACTGGAAAAGTCCAAGCTGTACGAAGAATTAGCCTGTGCGAAAGAAGAGTGGATTCTTGCGCAAAAGCAATATGAATATGCCACAGAAAAAGATGCCATTGATGCAGCAATTTATAAAATTTTAGCGACGGAAAAAAGATATATGTTTTTACTGAAGCAACTAGAATCATAATCATACCCTTGTCCTCATAAGAATAGTACAAAGATATAAGGAGGGCATATAATGTATCAAATTATGATGCTAGCAGCCATTGCGTTTATAGGAATATCGATTGTTTACGCCGGTCAGAGATTTACTAAACCAGCACAGGTTATAGCGCGTCTCGTGTTTCAATTAGCTGTAGGAATCATCGCAATTCTAGCCTTTAACCTGGTGGCAACGCCTTTTGATGTACATATCGCAGTGAATCCAGTTACGGCATTAATCACTGGATACTTAGGGATTCCAGGATTCCTTGCACTTCTCTGTATACATTTGTTTATAATGTAGTAAAATGACTAAGAATCCAGAAATAATTGAATTCAGAAATGATGAGAATCTAAAAACATAAATCAAACGATATAGAACATACTACAATCAAGCATGATTAAATGCTTGATTTTTGTTTCAGAAGATAATTTTCAAAAAAGCTATTGTATTATAACAACCACTCAACTATAATGTGTATTATAACAATACCGAAATGAACAATATTGTGTGTAATACAATTTTAAACCCTGTACTATAAAAGCTAGCCTGTTATAGCAACTGTAATTAAGCATGTATTAGTAGAAAACTGTGCCTGTGTAATTAAAAAAGCGGTATATTCTAAAAATTAAAGCTAATTGCTGTTACAATAGTAATTTAGTGCTATGTCGTTAGTGATATTTTGTGTTAATATGTTTTTAAGGCGTGGAGAGTCAAATTTTAGCAAAGGTTGTGCAAAGATGGATCGTATCATTGAGGCCTATATCGGCGAGTATGCAAGTGGTAAAAGCGAAGTTGCGATTAACCGCGCATTGCAGAGAAAAGCACTCAATCGTGAAGTGACCCTAGCGGATTTAGACACGGTGGAGCCTTTCTATACCCTACGTCCAATTAAAAGGAAGCTGGAAGAGCAAGGACTACGTGTTATTGCCTGGGATCCTCAGGAAATTATGGGTTTTGGTGAGACAGGCGTGTTGATGAAGCCTGAAATGCGATGGGCATTACAGCATTCTGGTGACATAATCATGGATATCGGTTATGGTGTGCAAGGGGCAAAGATCCTTGACACAATCGAGGGAGCTGCTGAGAATGTGGAGCTTAAGCTCTATTGTGTAATTAACGTAGGACGTCCGATGACTAGTTCTGTAGAAGATATAGTCGAGTATGTACATAGCATTCCGGGGATTGATGGAATTATTAATAACAGCCATCTTGGTACCCATACAGATATAGAGTTTATACAGACAGGTAGCACAATCGTAAAACAAGCAGCAGACAGACTGGGTATACCAGTCATCGCTACAACTGCAGATGAACGTTTTCGTAATGAACTAGGAGATAAAGACATTAATCAACTGGAAGTACGCTATTTGCATCGCTGGATGCCATCGGCCTTGTGGTAATGTGTCATACACATAATAACTACGTGTTCGAGAGGTACAGCGTGTACAATATAATCACAGCAATCTAACTCATATTTCAATGCTTTTATTATTCATAGGAGGTGTTTGTCGAATGGCAGCAAAGCCCATTCAAGGGGAAAAACGTGTGTTTATGACTGGTAACGAGGTTATCGCTTGGGCTGCATTAGCAGCGCAAGTTGATGTTATGTACGGTTACCCAATCACACCACAAAATGAAATCATGCACTATTGGACTCGTTTAGCTCCAAAGCATGACAAAACGTTTTTACAGACAGAAGATGAATTATCAGCAGGATTTACAACAGTTGGTGGAGTATTAGCAGGACGCAAATGTTTTACAGCTACAGCTGGTCCTGGTAACACATTAATGCAAGAGCCATTTTCAATGGCAGAGATGATGAGAATTCCAGTTGTTGCAGTTATTCAACAACGTGGGGGACCATCTACGGCTACAGTTATTTACTCGCAACAAGAAGTAACACTTACGACATTTGGTGGAAATGGTGAAGGCCACCGTATCGTATATTCACCTTCAAATCACCAAGAACTGTTTGATTATACAATTAAATCATTTAATACTGCATGGAAATATCGATTCCCTACATTCCTATTAGGGGATGGGTATCAAGCGAAGATGCGTGAACCACTGGTGATGTATGATCCAGAAGAACGCGGAATTGAGCTTGTAAAGCCAGAGGTTACTTTAGGTAACGGAATGGAAAAAGGAAAATATAATCACGTGCGAAATACGTTTAATACAGAAGAAGAACTGTATGAAATCGTTACAAGCATGGAAGAAGAATATCAAAGAGTTGCTCCTGAAATTATCGAGCATCAAGAATATAACTGTGAAGGCGAGTTAGATGTACTTGTCATTGCACACGGGGTAGTGTCTAGAGCAGCCCAAGCGGCGATTAATTTATTTAGCGCAGAAGGAAAAGCAGTAGGACATTTCCGTCCAATCACGCTGCGTCCATTCCCTACAAATGAGCTTCGTGCAACTGCTCAACGTGCGAAAAAGATCTTAATCGTAGAAAGTGCTGTAGGTCAGCTTGGCAAGCTTGTGAAGGAAGCATTGTTCGGACTTCCGATTGATGCAGACTACTTGTACCGCCCAGGTGTTGGTATTACATCTGATGAAATCGTTGAAAAAGTTAATTCAATTCGTAAATAAGGAGGGAGGGCATCGAGATGAGCGTAGAAGAAAAATCTTTACCACCGAAACTTCCAAAATCATATAGATTAGAGTCAAAGCCTCATAAATTCTGCCCAGGATGTGGACACGGTTCCGTTCTTCGTGCAATCGCTGAGTCGATAGACGAGCTGGGTATTCAAGATAAGGTAGTATACGGATGCGATATTGGATGTTCTCTGTTATCATGGGACTTCTTTAACGTAGACAGCGTCCAGGCGCACCATGGTAGAACAACCCCAGTAATCACAGGAATCAAGCGTGCAAATCCTGAAGTCATCGGGATTGCCTATATGGGTGACGGTGGCGGATATGCCATTGGTTCACAGCACTTAGTAAACGCAGCAAACCGTAACGAGAAAATCACTGTATTCTTAGTAAACAACGCGAACTATGGTATGACTGGTGGCCAAATGGCACCAACAACATTACCAAGCCAAAAGACGGAGACTTCTCCATATGGGCGCGATGTCGAACTAACGGGTCAACCGTTCCTAGGGCCAGAGATGGTAGCAGCAATCACTAGTGAAGGTGCATATGTAGCCCGTGGTACGGTTTCGAATTATATCCAAATGAAGAAATACGTGAAAAAGGCACTAGAAAACCAAATGGCGGGCAAAGGATTCTCGTTTGTAGAGATTCTTGCAGGCTGTCCGACTAACTGGCGTACCGATGCTAAGTCAACGTGGAGCTATATTGAGAATGATATGGCGAACTACTTTAAAGTCGGCGAATATAAAGTGCCAGCGAAGGAGGAATAAGCGTGACTACGAAAATTGCTTTAGCAGGAGAAGGCGGACAAGGGGTTCAGTCTGTAGCAGAGATTTTAGCAGAAGCAGCTAATGCAGAAGGTCGTGAAGCGATTTATATTCCGAACTTCGGGGTAGAACAACGTGGGGGAGTATCGATTGCATTCGTGCAAATCGATGACCAACGCATAGGGTCACCTAAATTCAAAACAGCGGATATCGTTATAGCTCTTAGTGGTCGTGCGATTCCACGTACAGCTCAGTATGTAGATGAGAGAACAGTATTCATTTATGACTCTGCAATTGAAGTGAATGACGATGAATTACCTAAGAATGCGAAGAAAATATTAAGTATTCCAGCTCTTGAAGTTGCTCAGAATGAGCTACATCCGCGCGTATTTAACATTATTATCTTGGGTGCAGTTCTAGAAGCAACAAAGGTTGTAACATTAGAACAAGCAAAAGCAGCAATCGAAGAAAAGTTAGGTCATAAATTTGCGCAAAAACCGGAATTGCGTGACCTGAACTATCGGGCTATGGAACGAGGCATTGAACTCGTTCAACAGGCTAAGTAGGAGGGAAACAGATGCCAAAATTTGAAGGGATTACCCTCACTGGACAAAAAGGAAACTTTACAATCTATCCAGGCCTTTGCAAAGGCTGCGGGCTTTGTATTCAGAAATGCCCAGTAGATATTATTGTATGGTCCAAGGATAAGCTGGGGATTTACGGTACTCCAATCGTTGAAACTAATGATCAAGATAAGTGCATTGCTTGTATGAAGTGCGAAATGGCATGTCCTGACATTGCGATTCGCATCGACAGAGTAGGCAAAAAATCCGAAGCAACAAAAATGAACGATAACATTTAATCACCACATCCGTATTGATTAGGCTTTTGAATGCAAAATCGTAAGGAGCACTCCAGTTGGGGTGCTCCTTTAGTAATTAATGCAGTTATGTTAAAAATCGTTTTAAATTTTGTAGACATTAAAGCCGTGTTTAGAAGAGCGGAACATAACTCCTGAGTGCATACTACGCACATTCCACACCCAATACAAATCTGGAATGGTAAAACTGACATGCAAGGCTAACATCGTTGCATAAGCGTACCAAAACATTGATGAGAATGCCATGAAAAGTAACAACAATCCACTACCGAGCAGCAATGGTGTAAGTAGCATAAAGATGAAATTCCTTTTTATTACTAATGAGTCCGTGCAAAATTTGGGGGTAGAAATACCTAAAGGTGCGAGCATTTGTAATTTCGGGTATGTACCTATGACCAGATATCCAAGAGCATGGCATAATGCATGAAGGATTGGGGCAAACAGTATACCGAATAAAATTTGCAGAAAAATCTCGATAGATTGTATTGGTGCGATTGGATAAAAAGTATATAATTGAAAAAGTGAGAACGAAGATAGTCCTAATATTATCAGCATGACGAAAGACAAGGCAATCTTCACTTTAGGCGAAAGCTTTGTATGATATATTAGTTTATAATTATATAACGTGGAATCTTCATGGTCTAACATGTTTTACACCTGCCTAAAAGAAGGTTCTTATTTCAATTATAACGACTGTTCAGATACAATACTATAAGACAAAAGGTATAGATGGAGGGAATTCATGAAGCCATTTTATAAGGCATGGCACGTATTGGAGATAGTAGATCCATCAGACTGGACAGCGAAAAAGCCAGTTCTCAAGGATAAGCTAACGATATGCTATGTAGAAGGTATAGATGCGAAAGTAGTCACGGTATATACGAATTTTCAGGAGGATTTCCCATCGATTAAGGCAGAGGAAGCTCTTTGGGATATATTTGGAGAGCCGTGCTTATATTTATCTAATGAGGATTTTCAAGACTTTGTTGATTCATGGAAGATGTTTCAAGACCTACAATCTGATTTTTGGTCGAAATTAGTGAAAGAGAAGAAGCATCGTGTGAATGTTTCCTTAATGCGCAAATCGTTTATTACCGCAGGCGCGTACAAATTATTTCAATCTCACCAATCTAGTAAACATGATAAGTGGAGCGAAGAGAAATTAGATGTATTAGGTTCACTGCTTTATGATGTGTTTAAAGAATTACAAGGTGTGCGCTTAACTGTATGGGGTTTAAATATTCATGTTGTTGAATATTTAGAGAACCTAGGGATTATAGTGTCAGCTGTGAATCTTGAGGATTCAAATAATAAACGACAACAGCTAATTGAGAGTGCCGATGGAGCCGACGGACTAATGATTCTAAGTGACTGTTCGAAGGTCAAAGAAGCATCTTTGCAGCCAGTGCTAGAACAAATGAAACAAAAATATATTTTTGATGCTTGTTATATATATGAAATTTCGGAGATTGAGAAACTTGGAGCGAGGTTGTTATATTGTTAACAGGAATTATGCCATTATTTGACCATCTCAGAAGTCATAGCATGTCCAATGCCAAAAGGTATCATATACCTGGTCATAATGGTGGTAGTTTGTACGACATTCCATTTTGGCGTGATCTCGGGCGATGGGATGTGACGGAGACCTATGGGATGGATGATCTTCACGCACCGCATTCCGTGATACGGGAAGCGCAAGAACTAGCAGCAAGAGCGTTCGGATCTGATACGACACATTTTCTCGTCAATGGTACAAGTAGTGGAATTCTAGCAGCGATTCACGGCTTGTTTGATCGTAACGATACGGTTCTCGTACAACGAAATGCCCATAAATCTGTTTATAATGGTCTTGCACTACTAGGTGCGCAAACGCAATATATTATGCCAGAAATCATGAACCCAGGAAATATTCCGGGTGCTGTTTCTCCGCAAACCTTGGCAGAAGCCTTAGAGAAATACCCACAGGCGAAGGGCGTTATCCTTACGAGCCCGACTTTTTACGGGACTGCCGCAGATATTCGCAGTATTGCTGAATTGTGTAAGAAATCGAGAGTTGCATTGATTGTCGATGAAGCCCATGGAGCGCATTATGGATTTCACCCACATTTGCAGCGAAAGTCAGCAATATACAATGGGGCAGATATCGTCATCCAAAGTATCCATAAGACGTTACCTGCGCTCACGATGGGCTCTATGCTACATGTCTGTCAATCCGCGAAAACTAAGAATATCAACATTGAAAAGCTAATGTATTATCTCAGTGTTTTTCAAACGACAAGTCCATCGTATCTGGTTATGGCTTCCTTAGACTACGCACGTCACTGGATGAGTCATAAGGGACAAGCTGCTTTGGATCATGCGTATGAGCGTAAGGCGCGTTTCATTGATAGTTTGCATGAAATGGGAGTATGCGCGTGGGATCGGCAGTGGGAGAAGGATGGCTATGGCAATGATCCATTAAAACTAACAATATCGCTCGGAGGAACCAATCGAACGGGACGACTTTGGGAACAGATATTAGCGGAAGATCAAATATTTGTTGAGCTTGTGGGTACAGATCATGTAATGCTCGTTTTGACATTTACGGATGAGATAAGTAGCGACATACGTAGAGCCGACAGCAATATAGTTCATCCCTACGATTTACGATTGCTCCAATGTCTTGCTAAGAACATGAAAGATCTAGAAGGAAGTTATTTACAACAGAGAGTTAACAGTGGTGCACTGGAAACCTTACCGCTCGATGCATTGCAACAAGACGTAATACCAGAAATTGCAATGCCATTAGCAGAGGCCATTACAAAAGCTTATGCAGATGCATCAATTGTGCCTTTGCAACAAAGCGTAGGTCGAATTGCAGCAGAATTTATTGTTCCGTATCCGCCTGGAGTTCCAACCCTTTGTCCTGGGGAAAGGATATCCGCATCTTTAATAGAAAGCTTGATAAAGGCAAGACAAGCGGGTATCCGATTTCAAGGAGCGGCTGATAGTTCACTGAATACAATCAAAGTTATATAATACACGAGTTATCTCAGCGGCGTTTACTAATACTCCCACTTCTACAGAACGGTTCTTCTATTTTAAAATAGTTAGAACCATTACGAACCTGAGGTGAAAGTGGAAAGTACCGCCAAGCTTCGAAATCTGAACTAAGTTTTCTTTATACTCTGCATGTGGAGGGATTGCATTGAAGAAAGGACTATTTATTACCTTTGAAGGTCCAGAAGGTGGCGGGAAGACGACGCAAGTACAAAGGTTTATTCAGAAGTTAAGGGACGCGGGGCATCAGGTCACCCAAACGAGGGAGCCAGGAGGGACAGAAATCAGCGAGAAAATTCGCGGCATTTTATTAGATCCTGATCATCATGCAATGGACCATCGTACGGAAATGCTATTATATGCGGCATCGCGGGCGCAACACGTTTCCCAAGTGATTCGCCCTGCTCTTGAACAAGGCAATATCGTCGTCTGCGATCGTTTCATTGATGCAAGTATTGCGTATCAAGGGTATGGTCTAGGAATCTCGGTAGAAGATATCATTCGCATTAATGCTATGGCTACTGAAAATATTGCGCCAGATCTTACGTATCTACTAGATTTGCCTGTTGAACTGGGGATGCAAAGGATTGGTGAGAAACGCGGGCATAATGAAGATCTGCAGAAAGTAGGTCTTGATCGAATTGAAAGTAAAGCATACGCGTATCATCAGAAGGTTAGAAATGGCTTTTTGAAAATTGCTGAAGAGCAGTCGGAGCGCGTAGTTGTTATAGATGCGACAAAAGATGTAGAGACAATTGAAGCTGCGATCTGGGAGCATTTTAGGGCAAATCATTCATAGGCGGTAGAATATGGAACAACTGAAACCGATTTTACAATCAAATCACATTCATCACGCATATCTATTTTGCGGACCAAAGGGTTCGGAAAAGGATCATGCTGCCATATATTTTGCAAGGTCATTACTGTGCCAACAAGAGCCGATTGGCGGCTGTGGCATATGCTCTGATTGTCTGCGCGTGGAACATGGAAATCATCCTTCGTTAGTAAGTATTCAACCCGATGGAAGTAAGATAAAGCTACAGCAACTGAAAGAATTACAAAAGAGATTCGCTTTAAAAACTATAGAGGGAACCTACCAAATTTATATACTGGAAGAAGCCGATAAGATGACAACGGAAGCGGCCAATAGTTTGTTGAAATTTTTAGAAGAGCCTGTCGGGGCTACCGTCGCAATACTGTTAGCAGAACAGCCAGGAGCCCTGCTACCAACTATCGTATCGAGATGCCAGATGATTCGTTTCCATAGGATTGATGCAAGCATTATAGCGAAAGCATACATGGATAAGGGAGTTGCGAAAGAGCAAGCAGATTTTCTCAGCCAAATATGGAGCGATGTAGATCAGGTAGTCGAGATGATGGAAACGGAAAAGTTTGCAACGATTCAAAAGTTAGTGGTACAATTAAGCGAAGACCTATTAAAGAAAAGACATCAGTATCTAGTGATTTTAGATACAGAATGGTTTGCCAAAAAACCTTCAGCTTTTGATATTGATTTCCTTATAGATTATATATTGTTTTGGTTTCGAGATTTGCTAGTTCGAGAATTAAATTTGGAAACAAGGGGCCTTTTTCCGGACCAAGAGATACTGAAATACCGCAATTCTTTTTCCACGGATATATTGCAAAAGTGGATTCAAGAAATCATGAGAACGAAACAAGCATTGCGATATAATGTAAATCCGCACTTGGCGGTAGAATCTTTGTTTTTAAAAATGCAGGAGGAATTGATGTGTACTGGGTTGTAGGTGTACGCTTTAAAAAGGCAGGTAAAATCTACTATTTTGATCCGTTAGAGTTTCATATAACCGGCTCTGAACATGTGATTGTCGAAACAGCTCGTGGTATTGAGTTTGGTGAAGTTGTGGTTGGTCGTAAAGAAGTGTCTGAACAGGATTTAGTGCTTCCGCTAAAACCTGTACTTCGGATTGCAACGGAAGAGGACAAGACAATTGTTAATGAAAATCAGGAGAAGGCGATAGAAGCATTAAGGCTTTGCCAGGAACAAGTTGTGAATCATAAATTGGACATGAAGCTGGTCGATGTGGAGCTTACATTTGATCGGAATAAGATTATCTTTTATTTTACAGCAGATGGTAGAGTAGACTTCCGTGAGTTAGTGAAAGACTTAGCGGCTGTGTTCCGGACGCGCATCGAGCTTCGCCAAATTGGAGTTCGCGACGAGGCAAAGATGCTGGGTGGGATTGGTCCTTGTGGAAGGCCGCTTTGTTGTTCCACTTTCTTAGGAGAGTTTGACCCTGTGTCGATTCGTATGGCGAAAGATCAAAATCTATCGCTTAATCCTGCGAAGATATCCGGCATATGTGGTCGTCTGATGTGCTGTTTGAAGTACGAAACGGACTCCTATGAAGAATCTAAGGATAAGCTTCCTGATATCGGAAGTATTGTTCAAACCCCAAAAGGTATTGGTAAAGTTATCGGGATTAATATTTTAGATAAAATAGCACAAGTAGAATTAGATGACTTGAAGGTCATCGAAGTTCCTTTTACGCAAATCAAAGAAGTCGAAATTGGATAAAGAAAACTTAGTTCAGATGAAGTTTTTACTCCATCTGAACTCTAGTTGCACTTATTTCGAAGCTTGGCGGCACTTATCTCCCGCTTATAGAAGTGGGAGTATTAGTAAACGCCGCTGAGATAAATATAGAACGTAGTTGATATAACATGGTTGCTAAAGGGTGAGGTTTCTGTGGACAAACAGGATATTTTTAAGCAAGTAGCCCAAATTGAAGAGCAGATCGGTGAGCTTTATCAAGAGCTTGGTGGGTTAAAGCAAAGAATCATCACATTAATAGAAGAAAATAAGAAGCTAACGATTGAAAATCAACACCTTAGAGAACGCAACCAACAGGGAGAAACAGAAGCAGCCCACAAGCGACCAGAGCTTCCGTTTGGGGAAGGCTATGATAACCTTGCTAGATTATATCAAGAGGGTTTTCATATATGTAATATTCATTATGGTGGATTTCGCACCGATGGGGATTGTCTCTTTTGTTTAACTTTTTTACGACAGGTGGAGCATAAGTAAAGAGGTGTAAGAATTGAGGAGTCATGAAGAACGCATGGATGACCTTTTGGATGGGATGAAGATTATACAGAGTAAAGACGTATTTTCTTTCTCAACGGATGCCGTGTTGGTCGCAAGCTTTACGCGCTTAGATGCATCAGCGAAGAAGGTCATTGATTTAGGCACAGGTACTGGAATTATACCGTTGCTATTAAGTAAACGATATCCAAGGCTACAGATGATTGGCTTAGAAATTCAGGAGCGTCTGGCAGATATGTCTAGGCGCTCTGTTGAGTTTAATAATTTATCTGACAGGATTGATATTCAGTTAGGGGATTTGAAACAAGCTCCGGCTACATTTGGTTATGGGGTTTTTGATGCTGTGGTTTCTAATCCACCATACATGGAAGCTGGTATTGGGGAACAAAATCCCAATCCACATAAAGCGATTGCCCGTCATGAAATCCACTGCAATTTAGCAGACATTTGCGCTACCGCTAGTAAACTTGTGAAATCGGGTGGGAAATTCTTCATAGTGTATCGATCGCTTCGATTGGCAGAGTTGATGACGGAATTGCGTAGGAATTCTCTGGAACCCAAGCGCATGAGACTTGTCGCACCAAGAATCGATAAAGAACCGAACATTGTTTTATTGGAAGCAGTAAAGGATCGTCAGCCCGGTCTACGTATTGAACCGACGTTGGCAGTGTATAATGATAACGGTACATTTACTGATGAGTTATTGTCCATGAATCCAACGGGTCAAAAAGCGAGAGGTGAATCACATGGGATTTGTTCAGAGCAGCTTTAATAATTCAGTAATAGAAGGTCAGCTGTATATGGTAGCAACGCCCATCGGCAATCTTGATGATATGACCCCACGGGCGATTCAGATATTGAAAGAAGTAGATTTTATAGCAGCAGAAGATACACGACAAACGAGAAAGCTATTGAACTTTTTTGATATCCAAACAAAAGTGATTAGCTACCATGAACATAATAAGGAACAAAAAGGCGACTATTTAATAGAAGAATTACAAAAGGGACGGAAAATTGCATTAGTATCAGACGCTGGGTTACCTGGGATATCGGACCCTGGTGCGGATATTGCAAGGCTTGCCATAGAAGCGCATATTCCAGTCATACCAATTCCAGGTGCAAGCGCCAGTTTAACTTCTTTAATTGCAGCAGGTCTTTCTACCAATCGGTTTCTGTTCTATGGGTTCCTCGACCGGCAACGAAATAAGCGTAAGAAGGAATTAGAAAAACTGAAAGGGTTACCATTTACAATGATTTTTTATGAAGCGCCTCATCGTATTATCGACTCGTTGCAAGACATGCAAGCGGTACTAGGAGACAGGGAAGTGAGTGTTGGTAGAGAGCTGACGAAAAAGTTCGAGCAGTTTATCCGTGGACCGATTTCCTTTTGTATGGAAATCATTGAAAATCAGAAGATTCAAGGAGAATTTACGTTGGTGGTCTCAGGGGCCAGTGAAGCAGAGCAACAGGATTTAAAGCGTCAAGAGCAGTGGTGGTTAGAGGTATCCATTCAAGACCATGTGAATCACTACATTGGCTTAGGACATGATAGCAAAGAAGCGATTAAGCTTGTCGCTAAAGAACGGGAAGTTCCGAAAAGGGATGTTTATCAAGCGTATCACGAGCTGTAATAAATAGTGATGATAGCTATCCAAATCCATCAAGAAATATATAAACAAGAGTAATAATAACGAGGGCAACGACGGGTGCCCCTTTATTTAATAAGATAAGAAAGTATAACTTTCTTATCTTATTAAATAAGTGCAAATAAGGTAGTATCTTCCCCAAGGTTGGCGAATGCCAAGTTTGCTTTATGTATCTTAAAGTTTACTAAGATGTATTCTCTTATGCTTTCATTTCTTCGATGCAAGATTTGCAGATGTTCTTTCCTTTAAAGTGAATGATGTTATCCGCATTATCACAGAAAGAACAAGCTGGCTCGTACTTCTTAAATACGATACGGTCGCCGTCTACATAAATTTCTAGAGCATCCTTTTCTCCGATGCCAAGCGTGCGGCGTAATTCGATCGGTATTACAACACGACCTAACTCGTCGATTTTTCTAACGATTCCAGTTGATTTCATATCATTTCCCCTCCCCATAGCTTGCTCCTAAAAAAACGACAAGATTTATCAAGATTCGACAAATTTCGTCAAAATGAATTGTACTATTAATTTCCATACCAGTCAATAGTTGTTCTCAAAAATAATAGAATAGAAAGATACTGTTTAGTAGGAATAGTTTCTTTATACGACTGGAGTGTATGATGTAAATCTTTGAGTTGCTGAATTTATTATGATAGAAAATACAAGCAAAATATAATAGTTTATAATATAATCATGCTGTTACTATGTAGAATAATTAGATAAGGTGTGAATCTATGACACAGGCTCCTATTGACATTAAGAAGCTGATTGAAGAGGAACGGGTAGTATCTATTTTTCATCCGATTGTATCGGTGCTCAAGGGGTCGCTCGTAGGGATAGAAGCACTAGCCAGGGGAGTCAATAATGAGGAGTCACTGAATGATTGGATTAGCCCTTATCATATGTTTACTGCAGCGAATCAGCAGAATATGATTGTAGAGTTCGATCGACTATGTCGGAGAGCGGCGTTGAATGCTTATTGTGGTACGTACTCCCAATCTTGTTTGCCACCCTGCCAACCTTTATTGTTCTTAAACTTAGATACTACTATTATTGATAAAGGGGTAGTAGGCTCTGGATTCCTCGTCAATACAGTTCGGGAACTAGGGCTCGATCCGAACAGAATCGTAATAGAAATACTAGAGTCTAAGGTGAAGGATATTGAAGCATTACAAAGGTTTATTAAGAATTATAAAGCGTTCGGTTTCTTAATTGCCCTCGATGATGTGGGAGCGGGGCACTCAAATCTCGACCGCATCCATATGATTAAGCCAGACATCATTAAGGTTGACCGCGGACTTATTGAGAATATCGACAAAGAATTCTATAAACAGGAAGTTTTCCGATCGCTAGCAAATTTATCAAAGAGGATAGGCGCATTAGTGGTTGCGGAAGGAGTAGAAACGCTTGAGGAAGCCGTTCAAGCTTTGGAACTTGGAGCAGATTTCTTACAAGGTTATTATTTTACGAAACCAGCAGTACTTGAAGGTATGGTAGTGGATCAAACAAGAGAGAAGATGCAGCTAGTCGCGGAGGCTTTTCGGAAGAACACAATCAAAAAAATTCGCTCTAAAAAAGTAGAATATGAAACATATGATTTTATCATTCATCAGGTGATTGAGGAGTTAAAAAAAGTATCGCCTTCACAATTTGATATTGTTTTGTATAATATGGCCAAGATGTTCCTCAATTTAGAGTGTATGTATATACTAGACGAATCAGGAATGCAAGTGAGTAGTACGGTGTTTTGCCAAAGGCAACCGTGTGAGAATAGAGGATTTGTATACCAACCAGCAGAAAAAGGCGCAGATCACTCTCTGAAAAATTATTATTTATTTCTAAGCTCTGGACAAAATAAGCATATCACAGATTCCTATATATCACTCGCTTCTGGGAATCCCTGTGTGACTGTTTCAACGGCTTTTGTGAATCAAGAAAATCAAAAGTATATTCTTTGCGTAGACTTGTATCCGCAACATAGCTAAGACATCTTTATAAAATCATAATCGATTCTTAACATGAAATTAACAAATTTGCGGTATAACTATCATGTAGTACAAAATGATTACTTCCCCTTTTAGTAGTAGTCCTCTCTCTGCCCTCCTTTTGAAGGAGGGTACTTTTTTGTACCACTATCAGAAAGAATAAGTTTTTTAATGTAGATAGTATAGCTGTGCATTAGCAACACATCAGCAGTAAACTGCTGTGTTTATGCGTCAGTGCAACTAAGGCATTTTTAAAGCGAGACTTATGCGAAGCATATAGCGAGACTTATGCACCTGTGTGCATCGCTAAAGCTTGGCGAATGCTAAGTTTTCTTTATATTTTGTCGAAGGTGTCGAACTTTGCATACCTCCCTTTCCTTGACAAAAAAATTATAATTGGGTATCTTAGTAACAATCTGAAGTAGGAGCGATTTTGTGAAAAATAATACATATTATATAACAACTCCCATCTATTATCCTAGTAACAAGCTACATATAGGAAACGCTTATACGACAATTTCGGCTGATGCGATGGCACGCTACAAGCGCCTTCGTGGTTTTGACGTGTATTACTTAACGGGTACTGATGAGCACGGGCAAAAGCTACAAAAACGTGCTGCTGAAGAAGGAAAGCAACCGATTGAGTTTATTAATCCTGTTGTGGATTGGATTCAAGATTTATGGCAAAAGCTAGACATTTCTTATGATGATTTTATTCGAACGACTGAAGACAGACATAAAGTCGTTGTACAACAAATTTTTCAAAGGCTATTAGATCAAGGTGATATTTACCTGTCGGAATATGAAGGATTATATTGCACACCTTGTGAAGCTTTCTGGACGGAGCGCCAAGCAGAAGGCAATAAGTGCCCGGATTGTGGCAGACCTGTGGAACTTGTGAAAGAAGAAAGCTACTTCTTTAAGATGTCGAAATATCAGGATCAACTTCTTCAATATATAGCAGATCATCCGGAGTTTATTCAACCAGAGTCGCGTCGTAACGAAATGGTCAATAACTTTTTAAAACCAGGACTTGAGGATCTTTGTGTGTCAAGGACGACCTTTGATTGGGGTATAAAAGTCCCGAATGATCCGAAACATGTCATATATGTTTGGATTGATGCATTAGCTAATTATATAACAGCCCTTGGCTATCTATCGAATGATGATGAAAAGTACAAAAAATATTGGCCAGCGGATGTACATCTCATAGGAAAGGATATTCTCCGCTTCCATACAATTTATTGGCCTATTATTCTGATGGCTTTAGGGGAACCATTGCCGAAGCAGGTGTTCGGTCATGGTTGGTTATTGATGCCTGACGGTAAGATGTCGAAGTCAAAGGGCAATGTGATTGATCCTAAATTCTTGATCGACGAGTATGGAACTGACTCAGTTCGTTATTTCTTACTAAGAGAGATTGCTTTTGGTGCGGATGGCATATTCACTCCAGAAGTGTTTATTCAACGCTTGAATTTTGACCTAGCCAATGACTTAGGGAACTTAGTCAGTCGTACTGTGGCGATGATAGAGAAGTATTTTGACGCGCAGATCCCAACAGCCCAAACGGATACGTCAGAGACTGTTGATGTGGAACTGCAACAATTGGCGACTGCAACTCACATAGAAGTTGAGAAATGCATGGACCGTATGCAATTTAGCGCAGCTTTAACTGCGATTTGGAACTTAGTCGGTCGCACGAACAAGTATATTGATGAGACTGCCCCTTGGGTACTGGCGAAAGATGATGCAAATAAAGCTCGATTGGGAACTGTGCTGTATAACCTAGCCGAGTCCATCCGTATCGTATCTGTAATGATCCAACCATTTATGACTAAGACTCCGATGAAGATTTGGGAGCAGATGGGCATGGTAAGTCAATCGCACATGCTATCATGGGATACGCTGTCTACATGGGGCACCTTACAAGCAGGTCTTAAGGTGCAAAAGGGAGAATCAATCTTCCCGCGCTTAGAACTACAAGCTGAAATTCAAAAGATTGATGATTCCACGAAAGAGGCTAGACAACAGGCGGAATTAAACAAGGCTGCACAGCAAGCTAGTGAAGTGAAGGTAGAGAAGCCAGAAGGTATAGCAGAAATTGGCATTGAAGATTTCGGCAAAATTGATTTGCGAGTTGCACAGGTTGTAGCAGCGGAAGCCGTGCCAAAGGCAGATAAATTATTAATGGTTCAGCTTGACCTTGGCTATGAAAAGAGACAAGTGGTGGCTGGCATTGCAAAATTCTATAAACCGGAAGAATTATTAGGTATGAAGATTATAATGGTAGCGAATCTTAAGCCGGTAAAGCTTAGAGGTATCGACTCAGAGGGAATGATCTTGGCGGCAAGTGCTGGAGAGCAGCTAGTACTGACAACGGTTTCTGGCGATATACCACTTGGGGCTAAGGTGAAATAAGATGTTTATCGATAGCCATGCTCACTTAGACGACAAACGCTATGCGGAAGACTTTGCCGAAGTTTGTCAAAGGATCCATGAAAATAAAATAAGTAAAGTTATTAATGTAGGATACAATCTTGAATCATCGCAACGAAGCCTTGAGCTAGCCAATTGTTATGAATGGATTCAATGTGCTGTGGGGTATCACCCCCATGATGCGAAAACTGCGAATCAAGCAGGTTATGAACAACTTCGCCTGTGGGCCAATAACCCACAGGTGGTAGCCATCGGGGAGATTGGGCTCGATTATTATTATGACAATTCTCCCCGTGAAGTTCAGCAAGAAGTATTCCGCCATCAAATTCGGATAGCTAGGGATGTAAATCTTCCGATTATTATTCATAATCGGGATGCCCATCAGGATGTCTATGACATCCTCGTAGAAGAACAGGCGCATGAAGTTGGAGGGATCATGCATTGTTATTCAGGAAGCTATGAAATGGCGAAACAAATTATTAATTTAGGATTTTTTATATCTTTTGCAGGTCCGGTGACGTTTAAAAATTCAAAAACTGCCAAAGATATAATTAGGAACATTCCACTAGAGTACATTTTGATAGAAACAGACAGTCCATATCTAACGCCAGAACCATACAGGGGCAAAAGGAACGAACCGGCCTATGTCCGATATGTGGCGGAAGTCATCGCACAATTGCGAGACTTAGATGTGGAACACGTAGCAAAAATCACTTCCGATAATTGTTTGAAAGCGCTTCCGAAGTTGCGTTTATAGGAATGTTTCAAAAAGAATATTGGGGGTCAATATGAATTTAAAAGCTTGGGAATTTCTCAGGACGAACCATCAATGGTTCTTGTTATTCAGTATGTTTTGTCTATTTGTTGGAAGTCTAGTATTTTTCGTCGATCTAGAAACTGTAGAAAACACATTCAAAACTAGCAAGGAAGTTGAAGTAGTAGTAGATGGGGTCTCACTCAATGTGAAGACACGTAGTGCAACTGCTGAGGATATTTTAAAAGAATTAGGAATTTACATAGGGGAAGATGACCTAGTAGTTCCTGGTGCCGACGCAATCGTCAACACAGGAGATTCAATCGAAGTTTTGAGGATTACCAAAGAATTTCTAACAGAACAGAAAAAAGTCGCAGTAGAAACAGTCTTTGAAGAAAGAAAAGATATGGAAGTAGGAAAAAAAGTAGAAGTGCAAAAAGGGCAAGAAGGTATTCTTGAGCTTACAACAGAAGTGGTATTTGTGAACGGCGAGGAGCAAGAGCGTAATATTGTCGCCGAAGAGTTAGTACAAGAGCCGAAAAACCGTGTAGTAGCACTAGGGATCAAGGATATTATTACTCGCGATGGTGTTACGTTCAGTGTATCGAAAGTCATTGATAGCGCTGAATTGACCGCATACTCAGCGGGATTTGTACATACTGGGAAGAATCCAGGGGATAAATGGTATGGGAGAACAGCGACAGGTACGTATGTACAAGAAGGAAGAACTGTTGCTGTCGACCCAAAGACGATTCCTCTCGGATGGTGGATGTACATAGAGGGTTATGGTTTCCGTCGAGCGGAAGATACAGGCGGAGCCGTGAAGAATAAACGAATTGATATGTATTTTGACGAAGGAACACTTTCTAAGCCATTTGGCTTAAAGAAAGGCGTTAAGGTATGGGTCATTGGCCCGAATGACCCGAGACAGTAAGCAGGAGTTAATCCTGCTTATTTTTTTTGGAGTATATGGGTTATAAAAAGACTTGCGACTGCTAAGTTTTATTTTCGCTATTAGCATAGATTTGCATTAGCAACACATCAGCAGTAAACTGCTGTGTTTATGCGTCAGAGCAACTAAGGCATAAGCCTGCACTAAATGCTTGGCTAATGCCAAGTTTTCTAATATAATAGGGTGTTAATGGAAATGATAAGTAGAGAAGAACATGAGAGGTATTATATGACAAAGAGACATCGGGAAACCATTGAAGAGGTAATTGTCGTAGAGGGAATCCATGACAAGCAAGCGATAGATTGTGCAGTAATTGCAGATTGTATTCTGACCCAGGGGTCTACTTTAAGCGAGGAAACATTAAAGATGATTGCACGTGCGCAAAAGACACGTGGCGTAATTGTTTTTACTGACCCAGATTATGTGGGAGAGCGTTTGCGGAAAATTATTGATCAGCGCATCCCTGGTTGTAAACACGCGTTCCTTACACAAAAGAAAGCTACTAAGGACGGAGATATTGGGATAGAGAATGCAACGCCTGAGGCGATTTGTGAGGCGTTAGCAAACATTAGAAGTAGTTCTAAGGAGTATCAAGAAATACCCTGGAAGTTCATGCTTGCTTCCGGGCTTGCTGGTGGAGATGACTCGAAAGAGCGAAGATTGGCAGTAGCTGAGCAATTGCAAATTGGTTATGCAAATGCCAAACAATTTTGGAATCGCCTGAATGCGTTAAGAATTCCTGAAGATGAGGTTATCCAAGCCTTAATCCGTGCAAACCTAATAGAGGAGATTAACAATGACTGATAAACAATTATATTCGCAACGCGTAATCCGAGAAATCATGGATGACAATAAACTGCATTTCAAGAAAAGTCTAGGGCAGAACTTTTTAACAGATTTAAATATTTTACAAAAGATTGTCGCAGCAGCTGATGTAACGAAAGAATCAACAGTCATAGAAATCGGTCCGGGTATAGGAACTTTGACTCAGCAATTAGCAAATGCAGCTGGTCAAGTGATTGCCATTGAGCTAGATCAAAGGTTCTTGCCAATTTTGAACGAGAATTTCTGGGATCAAGACCACGTCTCTATTATTCATGGGGATGCTCTTACGGTAGATTTACATCAAATTATTAAAGAGCAAGTAAAGTTCCCAACGATTCATGTGGTTGCCAATCTTCCTTACTATGTAACGACACCTATTTTAATGAAATTACTAGAAGAGCACTTGCCCTTGACAAATATAGTTGTCATGATTCAAAAAGAAGTAGCGCAGCGCATTCAAGCGCAACCAGGGACTAAGGAATACGGCGCACTAAGTATCGCGGCACAATATTATGCGAAACCAGAAATCGTGTGTATCGTACCGAAAACGGTGTTCATTCCTGAACCAAATGTTGACTCTGCTGTGATTCGATTATCGATTTATGAGGAGCCTAAAGTCAAAGTTTTTAGCGAGGAAATTTTCTTTGCCGCGATTAAGGCTGGTTTTGCAAATCGCCGTAAGACTCTATGGAATAATTTTAAAGGCTTTCGCAATGACATAGTACCAGAGCAAATTCGTGCGATTTTTGAAAAAGCGAGCATTGACGAGAAAAGACGGGGAGAAACTCTGTCAATTGAAGAGTACGCGGTTTTAAGTAACGAAATTCACCACTTTATTGAAGCAAATAAAAATTTACATGGTTGACAATAATAATACTATGTTGCTATAATATTTTGCTTGCGTTGACATGCGGTGACAAGCATGGTATACTATTCCTTGTGAGGTGGTTAAATGGCGGCGAAGAATGCTTTGCGTGATATTAAACGCAGCTTGGAAGGTTACATTGGAGAAAAGATTAAACTCCGTGCGAATGGCGGACGTAGAAAGACCATTGAACGGAGTGGAGTTTTGGAAGAGGTATATCCTTCTGTTTTTATAGTGAAGCTTGACCAAGAACAACACGCCTTTAAGAGGGTATCGTACAGTTATGCTGATATTCTAACGGAATCCGTGGAATTGACGATTTTCCGTAACGACGATCAAATCAAAATCACTTACCAGGAGTAGCTTGTTTTTATACAAGCTATTTTTTTCGCCTTTAAACCTTACTGGGTATATGTATTTTAATAAAATTAGTGTACAATGACTTAAGTTATTATGAGTTGGATAAAACGAGCAAGAATCAATGCTTCCATGCGAAAGAGGGTTTTATAACATGAAAGTAACGGAATTAGCGAAGGCTAAAATTAATCTTACGCTTGATATCTTAGGAAAACGTGATGATGGATATCATGAAGTTGAAATGATCATGCAATCGATAGATTTGACAGATCAAATGGTTTTTACACTGACGGATGAACCGAAAATCACGATTGAGTGTGATGTGAGTTATGTTCCAACGGATGAAAGAAACCTTGCATATAAAGCGGCCAAATTACTGCAACAGAAGTTTGCTGTCGATAAAGGCGTACATATTGTTTTGAACAAAAAGATTCCTGTCTCTGCTGGGCTTGCCGGTGGAAGTAGCAATGCGGCGGCTACATTACGTGGTCTCAATCAATTATGGCAGTTAAACGTAACGATTGATGAGCTTGCGGAGTTAGGCAGTGAGGTCGGCTCCGATGTACCGTTTTGCGTTTATGGTGGGACGGCGATTGCAAGGGGTAGGGGCGAGAAGATTGAACGGATTACAAAGGCTCCACCAATGACGATTTTACTTGCTAAGCCACAGATTAGTGTTTCGACGGCGGTTGCTTATCAGAATTTTTCGATGGATAAAATTTTGAAAAAGCCTGACACCAAGGCAGTCATAAGCGCGATTCAGAACCAAGACCCGCAAGCGATTTGCCATCACCTTGGCAACGTACTAGAAACGGCTACTTTTGCCATGCACCCAGAGGTTGAAAAGCTTAAGGAACAAATGAAGAGCTTTGGTGCGGATGGAGTATTAATGTCCGGAAGTGGACCTACTGTGTATGGAATTGTATTGAAGGAAAAGCGAGCGATGAGAATTTTTAATGCATTACGTGGCTTTTGCAATGAAGTATTTCTTGTTCGGACGGTATAATGCTTGCCAAAATCCGTACTTAATGGTATATTTTCGTTTATAATATTCGGGTTTTTAGGTAAAGAGGTGCGGGATAATGATGAAATTAAAGCGAAGTGCTAGAATAGCCGAACTAACAAGGATCTTTATAGAGAATCCACGGACACCTTTTCAGCTTTCTTACTTCTCGGAACAATTCGATGTAGCCAAGTCCTCAATCAGCGAAGATATCGCCATCTTAGAAGAGTACTTCCGTGAGAGAGGATTAGGAGAGGTTATCACAACTGCTGGGGCATCTGGTGGGGTGAAGTATATCCCGAGACTTAAAATCGAAGAGGCAAGAGAGTGGATGCTTCATGAGATCGAACGATTAGCGGTACCAGAGCGTATTCTCCCTGGCGGGTTCCTATACATGTCCGACTTATTAGGAGAGACCTCATTTATCCGTGGTGTAGGGAAGATATTCGCCGAAGCGTTTGCCGAGGTTAAGGCAGATATGATTTTGACCGTGGAAACCAAGGGGATTCCAATCGCGTTAGCAACAGCCTTATACTTGAATATACCGATGGTTGTTGTTCGCCGTGATAATAAAGTTACGGAAGGAACGACGGTTAGCGTAAACTATGTCTCAGGCTCTAGTGGTAGAATCCAAACCATGTCGCTCTCTCGTAGGTCGGTACCGCAAAATAGTCGTGTATTGATTTTAGATGACTTTATGAAGGCTGGTGGGACCACAAAGGGTATGATCAATATGCTAAAAGAGTTCCACGCGGAATGTGTGGGGGTCGGAGTGCTTGTGGAGATGGCTGAGCCAGTCGAAAAGCTAGTGACGGATTATATATCTTTAGCAAAATTATCAGAAGTTGATGAGGTCAAACAGACGATTTCTGTGGAATTAGGAAGTTTTTTCAAAATTTTTGAAAAATAATTTAAAATTAGCAGGAATTTATCTTTTTTTGTTGAAATGTTAGCATAGATGACATTGACACAAAAGGTGGTGAATGATCAAAATGGAAGTGACAGATGTGAGATTAAGACGCGTCAATACAGAAGGCCGCATGAAAGCGATAGCTTCAATTACAATTGATAGCGAATTCGTAGTGCATGATATTCGTGTGATCGATGGTAATAATGGTATGTTTGTAGCGATGCCAAGTAAGCGCACGCCCGATGGCGAATTCCGTGATATCGCCCACCCAATTTCAGCAACAACTAGAGAGAAAATTCAGAATGCTGTATTAACGGTTTTTCATGAACAAGAAGATGAAGTAGAGAGCTTCGGAGCAGTTGTAGAAGTAGTGTAATACATAGTTTGCAGTGAGGAGGAGCATAGGCTCCTTTTTTACTGCAATTTTTTATTTACACTATCAGAAAGTATAAGTTTAATGTAGATAGTTAAAGTGCCAAGTTTTCTTTACGATGATAATTTTACTATCGCTTGATAGAAAGATGTTTTTGATATATATTTTTATAGAGACTGATTTTCTTCTTGGAATTGCGAATTCTTCTTACGGAGGTGACAAACAAAATGAGCAATGGCGTATATGCTCTTATACTTGCAGCAGGAAAAGGAACTCGGATGAAGAGTAAGCATAACAAAGTACTTCATCAGGTATGCGGCATGTCTATGGTAGAACATGTCATATATCAGTTGAAAGAGTTAGATATTGAACAAATTGGGGTTGTTGTTGGTCATCAGAAAGATCAAGTGATGCAGGCCCTTGGTAATCAAGTACATTTTATAGAACAAAAAGAGCAGCTAGGAACAGGCCATGCTGTGATGGTAGCGAACGAATGGCTTGCAAGTAAGCAAGGCACTACGTTTGTATTATGTGGTGACACACCGTTATTAACAGCAGATACCTTGCAACAATTGTTAGAGACACATCGCAATGGGCAAGCAGTATGTACAGTGCTCACGGCGATTGCGGAGGATTCTACTGCCTATGGCAGAATTGTTCGTGATGAGCATGGGAAAGTTATGCGTATCGTAGAGCAGAAGGATGCAAGCGATGTAGAGAAACAGATCAAGGAAGTAAATTCGGGCATTTATTGTTTTGATAATCAATTCTTATTTGAAGCGTTGTCACAAATCACAGATCAAAATGCGCAGAAAGAATATTATCTAACAGATGTTATAGAAATTTTTAATCGCACTGGACGAACTGTTCTTCCTTGTACAGTATCCGATTTTCGTGAAATTGTCGGTGTCAATGATCGTGTAGCGTTAGCCAAGGCAAATGAGATTCTAAACGATCGACTTACCCGTTATTGGATGCAACAAGGTGTAACAATTCTAGACCCACACACTACATATATTGAACTAAAAGTGAAACTGGGCACTGATATTACCCTCTATCCAGGTGTCCATCTACGAGGCAATACGATTGTCGAAGAAGATTGCATCATCGGGCCGAATGTAGAGATTGAGGATTGTCATATAGGGCAAGGAGCTCACATTAAACAAAGTGTTCTTAGCCAGTCGACAGTTGGACAAGGAACGAATATCGGACCATTTGCGTATGTTCGACCTGGTAGTAAGATTGGAGCGAATGTGAAAATCGGTGACTTTGTAGAAATCAAGAATGCAATCATTGGTGATGATTCTAAGATTTCTCATTTAAGTTATATAGGTGATGCGGAAGTCGGGAAGAATGTGAATATTGGCTGTGGAACAGTAACGGTCAATTATGATGGGAAGCGTAAGCACAAAACAATTATAGAGGATAACTCCTTTGTTGGCTGTAATTCCAATTTAGTTGCTCCTGTAACGGTTGCGGAGAATTCTTATGTGGCAGCAGGTTCAACTATTACAGATAATGTGCCGAAACGTGCGCTAGCAATTGCGCGGAACCGCCAAGTCAATAAATTGGATTATATCAAGGAGTAATATAGAAGAAATCGGATAGAATAGGAATCATATATAAGATGGAGGGTATCTATTTATGTGGGAAAATTGCGACACAACAAAGATGAAGTTGTTTGCTTGTAACTCAAATCCAAACTTGGCTAAGGGAATCAGTGAGTACACTGGAATTCCAATTGGCCGTTCTCAGGTTGTGAGATTTAGCGATGGTGAGATAAATATCAATATTGAGGAAAGTGTTCGCGGAGCAGATACTTTCGTTGTACAATCGACGAGTAGTCCTGCCAACGAGCATATTATGGAAATGCTCATCATGGTGGATGCATTAAAAAGAGCGTCAGCAAAAAGCATAAATCTTGTTGTTCCGTATTATGGATACGCTCGTCAAGACCGTAAAGCAAGAGCAAGAGATCCGATTACTGCAAAGTTAATTGCAAACTTAATTGAAAAATCAGGTGCTGACCGTATCATATGCATGGATTTACATGCTGGTCAGATACAAGGATTTTTCGATATTCCATTAGATCATTTAGTCAGTATGCCAATCATCGCAGAATATTTTGCTAGCAAAGGCTTAGAGGATATTGTTGTAGTTTCCCCTGACCATGGTGGAGTGACAAGAACGAGGAATTTAGCACAAAAGCTAAATGCTCCTATCGCTATTATAGATAAGCGTCGACCGGCGCCAAATGTAGCTGAAATTATGCATATTATTGGTGACATCAAAGGTAAAACATGTATCTTAATTGACGATATTATTGACACGGCAGGCACAATCACATTAGCGGCAAACGCTCTAAAAGCAAATGGAGCGAAAGCTGTTTACGCTGCTTGCACACATCCTGTTTTATCAGGGCCGGCGATTGAAAGATTAGAGAATTCAGCGATAGAAGAACTGGTGGTAACGGACACGATTTATCTGCCGGAAGAAAAGATGATTTCTAAAATTGCTGTATTATCTGTAGCTCCCCTGATTGGAGAAGCAATTATCAGGATTCATGAACGTTTATCGATTAGTAAGTTATTTGATTAAGATTATATAAATGGGGCTTGGCATATGCCAAGCTTGTTTGTTTTACTATCTGAAGTATCATTTTCTTAATGAAGATAGTATAAGAATGCCGAGTTTTCTTTAAGGAGCGGGAGTTATGAAGTTAATTGTTGGTTTAGGGAACCCAGGTACACAGTACAGAAATACTCGGCATAATGCAGGTTTCTTCCTTGTGGATGAGCTAGCTAAAAAGCTTGGAGTGTCAGTGGAACAAAGTAAATTCAAAGGGCTAATTGGTGAGGCACGCCTAGGTCAAGAGAAGGTATTATTACTAAAGCCACAAACCTATATGAATCTCAGTGGTGAATCCATACGTGCAGCGATGGAGTGGCATAAACTAGGCCCAGAAGACATATTAGTGGCATATGATGATATGGACATTGAACTTGGGAAAATCAAGTTTCGTCCAAAAGGCCGACCAGGTGGGCACAATGGGATTAAGTCAATCATTGCTCACTTAGGTACAGATGAATTTGCTCGCTTGAAGATTGGAATTGGAAGGCCGCAAGGAGTAGATGTCGTGTCGTATGTTCTAACGAATTTCACTCAAGACGAACGCAGTGAAATTGACGGGGCGATCCTGAAAGGTATTGAAGGAGTAGATTGTTTTATTGAAACTTCTAATATACAGGAATCGATGAATAAATTTAATGGATAATCCATTTTCAAACGGTCATACTATAGAATAGGAAGAATCTGTATGACTATATGAAATAAGGGATGAGTCCATGAAATTTATCTATCACTGCAAGCATTGTCATACTGTCATTGACATACTAGAAGCAGATCGAACGATTGAAAAAGACCTTGGATTACAAGATTTATCACAGCAAGAAAAAGACGAACTGTTATACTTTGATGCTGCTGAACAAAGTGTATATGTTCGGACGGTTTGTGATTTTTGTTATGAAGCGATTCAAGCAAATCCAGAGTTAGCATTAGTCGGAAGTCCATTACAATAATTTACGTGCAGGAAGCCGTAGTTCAAACTAAGGCTTTTTGCCGTTTACTACATTTGAGAGGAAACCCATCATGCAGTTTTTATTAGATTATCTTAGGAATGACCAAGATTATCAATCCATTCATAAAGGAATTCAAAAATCAATAGAAGGTCAAATTGCATCGGGCCTTAATGGGTCGCTTAAAACTATCTTTATCGCTACATTACAAAGCGATAATAAGTGCCCTTTTTGCGTGGTTACTCATAATATGAGCCAAGCCCAAAAATTATATGATGATTTGCTAGAGTTTGACCAACAAGGGGTATTTTTATATCCAGGAAACGATTTTTTCATGATGGATTATATCAATCCTAGTCACCATGACAGTTCGCGTCGAATCGAGACACTTCTAGGAATCATAGAACAGCGGGCTAGAATTGTTGTTGCACCTATAAATGCAATTACAAAACCAATCGCCCCGCCTAGTGTGATGTCCATAAGTTATCGGACAATTACCGTAGATGAAGAGCTTCCAATCGATGAATTTGCCCAGTGGTTAATCGAGATTGGTTATTCAAGGGAAGCGAAGGTGGAAGAGCCAGGGCAGTTTAGTGTGCGTGGCGGAATGATTGACTTCTACCCATTTAGTTCTAAAAATCCATACCGAATTGAATTGTTTGATGTACAAATTGATTCGATTCGTGAATACGATGCATCGACGCAACGATCGATTCAATCCGTAAAATCTGTGAACATTTCACCCTGTACAGAATGGCCAATTACCGAGTCCCAATATCAGAATTTAGGAATTATCTTGGAAGAGATGTATCGTAACTATGCTGCGAATCGATCGAAGAAAGATCTTGAAAAGTTTGAAGAGCAATTCCTAGCGGATGTTGGCATGCTTAAAGATGGTGTTGCACCTGATCAAATTGGTAAATATGCGAATCTACTATATAAAAAACCTTATAGTTTACTAGATTACCTAAGCTTAGATACAGTCTTGTCGATTGATGAGCCAGGAAGAATCTTGGAGAAGAATAAAGAAACTGAACGGGAATTCGGAGAATGGGTGCTTTCTTTGATTGAGGCGGGCGCACTGTTGCCAGATGTATTACCTATGTATGATGGAAATAAAGTATTCCAAACCAAGCATCAGAAAGTGTTAATTCCCATGATGTTAAGGAAGTTCCCGATTATTTCCGCGGGAAATATTGTGAGCTTCGTATCGAAATCAGCTCAAGAATTCCATGGGCAAATGCATCTTCTTCAGCAAGAGATGAAACGCTGGAAACAGATGAACTATAAGATTCTTATATTTGTCGCAAATAAAGAGCGTGCTGACCGCGTGCGTAGAATTTTTGCCGATTACCAAATTGAAGGTATCGAGATTCAAGTTGGACAATTACAGAATGGCTTTGAGATGCCTACATTGAAAGTGGTCGTCTTAACCGAAACAGAAATCTTCGGGCAAAAACAGCGCAAAGCAAAGCGCGTATCAACACAAACAAATGCAGAGCGTATTAAAAACTATCAAGAGCTTGAGCCAGGGGATTATGTCGTTCACTTAAATCATGGCATTGGACGTTACCTTGGCATTGAAACCCTTAAAGTCAATGATATTCATCGCGACTACTTGCGCTTGCAATATGCCGGAAATGATTCACTATTTGTACCAATCGACCAAATGGAAATGATTCAAAAGTATGTAGGCAGTGATGATAAATCGCCAAAGCTTTATTCGCTAAACGGTTCGGAATGGAAGCGTACCAAGAGTAAGGTGAAAAAAGCGGTACAAGATATAGCCGATGACTTAATTAAGTTATATGCAGAACGGAAAATGTCACAGGGCCATTCCTTTCACACAGATTCAGAATGGCAAAAAGAGTTTGAAGCTATGTTCCCGTACGATGAAACAGTCGATCAACTGCGATCCATTAGCGAGATTAAGCAAGATATGGAGCAGAGCTATCCTATGGACCGGCTCTTATGTGGTGACGTAGGCTATGGGAAAACTGAAGTCGCGATTCGCGCAGCATTCAAGGCTGTACTTGATGGGAAGCAAGTGGGGATTTTAGTTCCAACGACGATTCTTGCCCAACAACATTTTGAGAACTTTAAAGAGCGCTTTTCTGGATATCCAATTCAAGCAACGGTAATTAGTCGTTTTCGTTCTCGAAAGGAAATCACAGAAAGCTTAAAAGCATTAAAACGCGGTGAGATTGATGTGATTATCGGTACTCATCGACTCTTATCCAAAGATGTAGAGTTTCATGACTTAGGTCTGCTCATCATAGACGAAGAGCAACGGTTCGGTGTCGCTCATAAAGAAAAGATGAAACAAATTAAGAAGAATGTCGATGTCCTTACATTAACGGCGACGCCAATTCCACGTACCCTACATATGTCGCTTTTAGGAGTACGAGATTTGAGCTTAATTGAGACCCCTCCGGAAAACCGTTTTCCTGTAGAAACGTTTGTAATGGAGTATAACCCGATTTTTATCCGTGAAGTAATTGAGCGTGAAATTGGACGAGGTGGCCAAGTTTATTTTGTTCATAACAAAATTGAAGGAATAGAACGCATGGCAGATCAGTTGCAGTCGCTAATCCCTGGATTACGGGTTGCTATAGGTCATGGTCAAATGGGTGAGCAGCAATTAGAAAAAGTGATGCTTGAGTTCCTCGATCGCCAGCACGATGTGCTTGTGAGCACCACTATTATAGAAACGGGTCTTGATATTCCGAATGTCAATACTTTGATTGTCCATGATGCTGATAAAATGGGCTTATCGCAGCTGTATCAGTTAAGAGGTAGGGTTGGCCGATCGAATCGTGTTGCCTACGCATACTTTACGTACAAGAAGGATAAGGTGCTTACCGAGGTAGCGGAAAAAAGGCTACAAGCGATTCGAGAATTCACAGAATTAGGTTCAGGGTTCAAAATCGCAATGCGGGATTTAGCAATTCGTGGTGCGGGTAACTTATTAGGAGCTGAACAGCATGGACATATAGCCGCTGTCGGCTTTGAAATGTACAATCATCTGTTAACAGAGGCGATTGAAGATTTAAAGAAGCAGCATGACGGTGGTGAACATGAAGAGCAGGAAGAAAAGGTAGAACCTCTATTGGAAATGAATTTGAACGCATACATCCCAAGTACGTATATAGAAGACTCGATGCAAAAAGTCGAATTCTACAAAAAGCTTGCACGTGTAAAGGAATTAGAGCAGTCTTTTGAGATAGAAGAAGAGATGATCGACAGATTCGGCCATGTTCCAGAAGAAGTTGAATTATTATTAGCTGTTACAAGAATTAAGAGTTATTGTTACAAATATCGCATCACTCATATTGAACAATTAGGAAATGAAATACATCTAAAGCTACATCCAAGTGAAAATCTAAGAATTGATGGACAGCAGTTATTTGAAAGAGCTTCTCGCTTTGACAGAATTCAGTTGAAGGCAGGTCAATATATCACAGTAGTAGTCGATGTGAAGAAGTTGAAAGATAAAGAGGTAGTTGAAATCTTAGAGAAATGGTTGTATAGTTATGATGGTGTCCAAGTGGGACACAAGCAGCAAGAAAAGAAACAGCAAAGTCAAAAACAAAGAAAAGAAGAGGTGGGCTAATTGAATAATAGAAAGAGAATCCTATTCATAGGCTTAATTGTAATCCTAGCAATTACTTTAGCCGTGGGTTGTGGGAAAAAGACGACATCATTTACAAAAGATCCAAAAGCAACGGAAGGTATGACGTATGAGCAATTTAAGGCTCAATACGATATGGATAAAGTAGTTGCTACGGTCGATGACCAAACAGTTACGTATGGTGAATTATTTCAGCAAATTGAGTTAGAAGAATTATTGTCACCAGGCATTAAAGATTTCATCGTGAAAGACGATACAGGTGTAATCGACGAATTTGCTAAAGATATGGTTGTAAGAAAGCGTGTGTACCAAGATGCGGTAGCTGCTGGTGCGAAAGCGGATGAAGATGAGCTAGAAGCACAGGTATTTGAGTTTACTCATACGAATGAAGATATTACAGGTGAACAGAAACAACAATTAACAGAGTTTGCACGTTTTTACATGACAATTACAGCGTACTTTAACAACATGGTAACAGAGCAAGATAAGAGAGCATATTACGAAGAAAGAGAACATGAATATATTAAGGCATCTGTTAGACATATATTAATTGGCTTTGAAGGACGTACAGAAGCTGAAGCTAAGACATTAGCTGATCAGCTGACACAACGTATTCGTCAAGGTGAAGATATGGCTGCTTTAGCAACAGAATTCACGGAAGACCCAGGTAGTAAAGAAACTGGTGGTTTATATGAGAATCAACCAGTTGGTTCATGGGTAGACGAATTCCGTCAAGCAGCAATTGATTTTGAGATTAATGTAGTGGGCGAGCCAGTAAAAACTGAATACGGTTATCATGTAATGCGCGTAGAAGACCGCAAGAAATATGAGTTTGCGGAAGTGGAAGCAATGCTAACTGACATTTTAGCTCAAGAGAAGTTTAAAGAAGTGGAAGGTCAATTTTATGACCGTGTGGAATTAACAAAATAAATTCAGAACAACAAACAAGAATAATGTAACTAAAGAAGGTCGTACTCTGCTATGGAGATACGATCTTTTTCTTTTTTCACCTGCATCATAAGGACAGGTATATGGAAAAAATTATGTTTATAGGTAAAATGAATAAAACATTTTTGGTGAAGTATACTAAACCTGACAAAAGTTCATAAAAAGTTGTAGTGTATAGATGTTGTTAATACATAGAAATAATCATTCTAGAAAGAGAGGCATAACAGCATGAAAGCAACAGGAATTGTAAGAAGAATTGACGACTTAGGTAGAGTGGTAATTCCAAAAGAAATCAGAAGAACATTACGTATCCGTGAAGGGGATCCTCTGGAAATTTTTGTTGACCGTGATGGCGGTGTGATACTGAAAAAATATTCTCCTATTGGCGAGTTAGGGGACTTTGCAAAGGAATATGTGGAAGCTTTATTCGAAAGTACGGGTCATATTGCTTTAATTAGTGACCGTGACCATGTTATAGCAGTTGCTGGAGCCGCTAAAAAAGATTACATGGACAAAGAAATTGGCGAGATTATTGAAAGCGCTATGGACCAAAGAAAATTAGGTAAAGAATCAGCGGCCAAGGAAGTTGAATTACTTAAGAATTACCAAGAAACATACACGTCTTACGTAATAGCACCAATTATTTCTGGGGGAGATCCAATTGGAACCTTGGTACTAGCTAGTCAAAAGGAAACAAGCAAAATGGGTGATTTAGAGGTAAAACTTGTAGAAACAGGCGCAGCATTTTTAGCGAAGCAAATGGAAAACTAGACGGCCAATTGGTCGTCTTTTTGCTATAGTGAGATTCAGCAATGATAACTTGCAAGCTCACCCTTCGAATGTGCTATAATGTTTTCTGTAATGTGCGTTATGTTGAGGGGAGTCTATCGCTTGAATCAAAAATCATTCGTTAAAGGTGCGGTGATATTAGGAGTTGCTGCATTAATATCAAAAACCATGGGTGGAATTTACCGCATCCCATACCAAAATATTGTAGGAAATGAAGGGTTAGCCCTTTATAACCTAGTGTATCCGATGTATACGACGCTGCTTGTTGTAAGTACTGCTGGATTTCCAATTGCAGTATCAAAATTCGTATCGGAACGACTTGCTATCGGTGATATCAGAGGGGCGGAAAGGGTTTTCCGTATTTCTTTCTTCTTAATGATGATTACAGGATTACTGAGTTTTTCGTTATTATTCTATGGCGCAGAAACGTTAGCCAATCTGACTGGTGATCCCGGTGCGGCTCTATCGATTAAAAGTGTCTCGTTAGCCCTTTTATTAGTTCCTATTATAGCGGTAATACGAGGGTATTTCCAAGGTTGGCAAGAGATGATGCCTACAGCAGTGTCCCAGGTCTTTGAACAGCTTATACGAGTCATTACCATAATTGTTCTTGCATACATGCTGATACAGGTATCTGTAGAATATGCAGCAGCTGGAGCTGTATTTGGCGCATTTACGGGCGCTGTACTGTCAGTGCTGATTCTGGGGTATTATTATATCCGTCACCGGAAAGTCGTTACATACCATTTGCAGAGGCAAACAAAATCGTTTGCCCAAGAGCCTTTCGGGGAATTGCTACGCAAGCTTACCTATTATGCACTTCCTATATGCTTTGGCACCCTTGTGCTGCCCTTATTTAATCTAGCGGATAGCTATACAGTCATCAATGTACTTCAGAACTCTGGCATGGAAAGTCTAGATGCGCGATACATGTTTGGTGTATATTCTAAGGCGTTACCGCTCGTGCAAATTTCGGCCTTATTTGCTACCTCATTGTCGCTAGCCTTAATACCATCGATTTCAGAGGCAAAGTCACTACAACAAGAACACATTATTAAACGAAGAACGTCCTTTGCTCTACGGTTAACGGTGATTGTTGGATTGCCGGCAGCTTTTGGCCTAGCAGTCCTTGCAAAGCCCTTGAACTTAGCGTTATTCAATGAAGTGATCGGGTCTGATGTCATCATGGTATTATCCTTTGCGACGATATTTAGCACATTGGAGATTACTTCATCAGGAATATTACAAGGAATAGGCGAATCAAAGCTTCCAGCCAAGAACTTATTTGTTGGTTTTATCTTTAAGGTTGCTTTGAATTTGCTACTGATTTCGTATATTGGGATTATGGGAGCGGCTATTGCCACAATTGTTGCATATTTTATAGCGTTATACTTGAACTTAAGGGATTTACGAATCCATGCCAAGACGGAGTATCGATGGATGGAGTTAGCAGTTAAGCCATTAACAGCGGCACTAATTATGACGTTTTTTGTAGCTGCAGTAGTATATGGGATGACACCTTGGATGGAAAGTTATTTCTCCTTGCGTATTGCGCATTTAATCGTATCGGTGATAGGAATTCTTGTCGGACTGATTGCGTACGGCATCGCTATAATAGTCACGAAAACATTGTCTTTTGAAGAGATAGAAACTGTACCAAAAATCGGGCCTGCGATTCTGAGACTTACCTCTAGGTTACCATTTTTAAAACGATAGGAGTGTACGAATGGATACTAAAATCTTTGTCATGGGTTTAGGGGCAGGATCAATTGACGCCCTTACAGTACGTGCATATCAACTGCTGAAAGCTGGTTACCCAATTTTCTTGCGTACGGAGCGACATCCGGTCGTACAGTTATTACATGATGAGAATATTTTGTACGAGTGTTTTGATGCTATTTATGATCAAGCGGACAACTTTGATGAGGTATATGAGACGATTGTGAGTAAACTAATGGCCTTTGCTCAAGAGTCACAATCACCAATTGTTTACGCGGTACCAGGACATCCGATGGTTGCAGAACGCAGTGTGAAATTATTGCGAGCACAGTCAGAGAAATCCGGTATACCACTGGAAATCATCAGTAGTAGCAGTTTCTTAGATGATATGTTTAGTGCACTCTCCGTCGATCCGAATGAAGGATTTCTATTATTAGACGGATTGGATTTTGATGAGACGAAATTGGACAGCCGATTTCACACCATTATCACGCAAGTGTATAGTCCGCAAGTTGCATCAGATGTGAAGCTTGTGCTAATGGATTATTATCCGGAGAACACCGAGGTAGCAGTAATCCGTGGTGCCGGAGTGCAGGGGCTTGAGCAAGTCTGGAGAGTTCCAATTTATGAAATGGACCGTATTCAGGAAATTGATCATCTCACTGCTGTATACATAGCACCGGGAAATGATAAAGAGCAGAATAAGAGCTTTGGAAAGTTAGTCGATATCGTAAAGCGTCTCCGTGGCCCAGGCGGTTGCCCATGGGATCAAGAGCAGACCCACGAGTCCATTCGCAGCTATCTGATTGAAGAGACATATGAAGTATTAGAGGCACTAGATAGCGGTGATATGGAGCATTTTGCCGAAGAACTCGGTGACCTGCTCCTACACGTCGTAATGCATGCGCAAATCGCTAAGGATGAAGGGAACTTCTCAATCTTTCAAGTCGTAGAATCAATTTCTGAGAAGATGATTCGTAGGCATCCCCATGTATTCCATGAAACAATGGTCGGAAATGTGGAAGATGTCCTACATAATTGGGATGAAATTAAGAAAAAAGAAAAACAGAAGAAAGACGGCGAGAAAGCACCGAGTGTCTTAGATGGCATCCCGAAAGGACTGCCTATGCTTATGTATTCGTATAAGCAGCAGAAGAAGGCAGCAAAGGTAGGGTTTGATTGGGATCAAGAAGAACAAGTTTGGGAAAAGGTTGAAGAAGAACTGAACGAATTAAGATTGGCAAAAGGTGAGGAACGCGCTGACGAACTCGGGGATGTGCTATATGCGATTGTCAATTTAGCGAGATTTATGAAAATTGACCCAGAGGATGCCTTACATCGCACCTGTCTTAAATTCTCTCAAAGGTTCCAATACATCGAGCAAAAACTGGAAGAAAAAGGTTTGGAATTTTCAGAGGTTAGTCTTGATTGGATGGAAGAACAGTGGCAAAAAGCAAAAAAAATATAAGATTTTATAAAAATTTGCATAAAATCGCGGAAATATAGACTTTTTTTGGTTTAAAAAGCAGGAGTTTTAGCTATAATAACGAATATGAAAAATGGATACATAATTAAGGAGGTTTTCATTTATGAATAAAGTAGAATTAGTGAATCAAATGGTAGAGAGCACTGGCCTTAAAAAGAAGGATGTAGAAGCAGCATTAAATAGCTTTATTGAAACTGTAGGCGATGCATTAGCTAAAGGTGATAAAGTTCAATTAATCGGTTTCGGAACATTCGAAACTCGTGAGCGTGCAGCACGTTCTGGTAGAAACCCACAAACAGGTGCTACTATTACAATTCCAGCTGCAAAGGTTCCAGCATTCAAAGCAGGGGCAAAGTTAAAAGAAGCTGTTAAGTAAGGTATGAGGTTAGACAAGTTTCTGAAGGTTTCTAGGTTGATTAAACGGCGAACATTAGCAAAAGAAGTTTGTGACCAAGGCCGCATTGAGATTAATGAACGCGCGGCGAAAGCTAGCACTGAAGTGAAAGCCAATGATCTTATAACGATACGTTTTGCTAGAAAAGTAATCGTTGCTAAAGTTTGTTCGATCCGAGAATCTGCTAGTAAATCTGATGCAGAGCAAATGTATGAAATTATTAAAGAAGAATCAATAGCTGCTCCAGAGGATGCCTTCTGGAGTAACGAACCCCTTTTATAAAAAAGGGGTTTTTTAGTTCTAATATAGACAAACCCTCATACAATGAAAATAAAGGACAAAGTATGAGGAGGAAGTAAACATGGATATTTATCAGAAGAAAGTTGATAAGCCATTTGATAGACACGAAATAAAAATTGTAAATCGCAAACTACTAGAAGTAACAGGGGTAATGAACATTGAAAGCTTTGATAGCCAGGAGTTCTTACTACAAACATCGCAAGGTTATCTAGCGGTACGTGGAGAAAACTTGCATATTCGCAACTTAAACTTAGAAGAGGGTCTAGTATCTATCGAAGGTAATGTCTTTGATATGGGTTATATTGATGAATCCATTACACCTAGCGAAAAAGCCAAAGGTTTTTTTAGCAAATTGTTTAAGTAAAATGAGGTGCTAATGTGGACTTTCAAGCACAATACCAAGTTTTATTGTGGATGACTTTTTTGGGTATAGCGATGGGTGCAATATTTGAGGCATATCGCGTCTGCCATAGTAAGTTTAAGTTCAAGCGATATGTATTGCACTTTCTCGATACCTGTTACTGGGTCACTGCAGCACTAGCTGCATTTGTTATCTTGTATACTAAGGCTGCTGGAGAAATACGCGTATATAGCCTTATGGCAATCGTGATGGGTGCTATCATACATCAGTACACGTTACGAAACTGGACCGTTCGCATTACGAACTCCATTATAAAAATTGTCAATACGATTTTTAAAGCATTGACTTGGCTGATTATGAACTTTATCGTTCGTCCAGCTTTATTTTTATGGAAAGTACTATTATTTATCTGGCTTCAAGTGCAGAAAGTTTGGAAATTACTGCTTATTATTGGAACAACACTTGTGGGATTCTTCTTAGGTGTGGTAAACTGGATTGTACTAAGGGCTACAAACCTGTTCAAAAAAAAGAAGTGAGCGTGGTTTCCATGTATCGTCCAATGAAAGAAGACCATACCAATAGTATGCAAGGGCCTCGTCGTTCTTCCATTCATTCGAATGAAAAAACGAGCAGTTGGTTTGGCAATCTCCCGAAATGGAAGAAGCTTATTCTTACTGGGTTCATTATTTACTTGTTGTTTATCGCAAGAGGGGTGTACCATCAAGAGAAGATGATTAGCCTAAAGGATGCGGAAGTTCAACAATTAGAGCAACAGTTACACAGTATAAAGAGCGAGCATGAAGATTTACAGGGACGAGTTGATCGCTTACATGATGAAGACTACATAGCTGAGCTTGCAAGGCAAAACTACTATTTATCGAAGCCTGGAGAGATACTTTTTATAGTTCCCAAAGCTGCAGATAATGATTAGATTCCCAAGGTCTATGTTGACACTGTTTTTGCCCTTCAAGTATAATAGTAATGATGATTTGTTAAGATTTTAAGGAGGAACACATTATTTATGACAATCGAAGTGGGCAGCAAAATTGAAGGCAAAGTAACAGGGATTACTAATTTTGGAGCGTTTGTTGAACTGCCAGGAGGAACCACAGGACTTATTCATATTTCAGAAATTGCTGAAGACTATGTGAAGGACGTCAATGAACACCTGAAGCTCAACGACAAAGTACTAGTGAAAGTTATTAATGTCGATGACAAAGGGAAAATTGGTTTATCGATTAAACAAGCGGTAAATCGTCCAAAACCTCAGCAACAACGCAGAATCCCTCAAATCTCTATGGATGATAAGATTAATCAGTTCTTTAAAGATAGCGAGGAGAAACTAGCTGCCATTAAAAGAAATCAGGAATCAAAGCGTGGAGGCCGAGGATTTAAACGATAGTATCAACAGGCTAGCGCACACGTTAGATTATTATTGATATAATTCATATGAAAAAGCGCCACTATTGATAGTGGCGCTTTTGGTATTAACATCTTTATTTGATGGTAGCAGTATCAATCATTTCGCTATAAGGTGAGTGTACTTTTCGCATCGCAACCCCGGCTTTTTGGAACAACTCTATCGCGTACTCCGAATTTTTATAATCCTTCTCCCAATACACGCCTTTGATTCCCGCTTGAATTAAAGCTTTTGCACAGTTTAGACAAGGAAAATGTGTCACATAAACCTCTGCTTCTTCTGTTGATACACCGAATTTCGCGCACTGCAATAGTGCGTTGATTTCGGCATGAATCGTCCGTACACAATGATTATCAACGACCTTGCAACCAACATCAATACAATGTTCATCACCTATGATCGACCCATTATATCCTCCAGCAATCGTCCTTCTGTCTTTGACAATGACAGCGCCGACAGACAATCTCTCACACGTGCTACGCAATGCTAGTATTTTCGCTTGGGTCATAAAGTACTCGTCCCAAGAAATTCGTTCTCCCATGATAACACTCCTCTAAAATCTATGGTTTTTCGACGAATAGGAACAGAAAAATTTTGTAATTAAGGTTTATTATACACACAATCGCGTGCAATATGAATACAAAATAATCCATGGTAACAACGTTCACTCAGTAAAACCGTTGCTTTAACAGCTGACGAAGGTTAATGCGACAACGGAGAGATTTGTCGTAAAAAAGTTGTGTTGCGTTTACGGATTATGACAAATTTTTATATAGGCACCTACTATAATGGGGATTACCATAAAGTTTGAGGGGTGTAAACATGTACGCAAGTGATGCAAAAAAAGATTGGACAAAGAATGGATTGAAAAAAATACAACTTTGGCAGCAGGGGATCAAAGAAAGGTGGAAATTCTTATGGCAGAGCTCTTTATTTACCTATATTGTTGGATTTCTATTAGGCAAGGCCTTAATTCTAGATAATTTAGCGCCATTTGCAATCGCTTTTTTTGCAGTCATCATGATGCGCAGACCAAAATCAGTGACGCCTTTAGCACTCGTAATATCCTTGGGTGCCATGACGGTTAGCTGGCAGCATACAATCTTTGTTGGCGGAACGATTGCGATCCTGATTTGTATGCACAGTTACTTAGAGAAGAAAGGGTTGCAGGAGATGTCCTTACTCCCCTACCAAGTACTATTGGCCACTCTATCGAGTAAGGTGATTGCTCTATACGGATTAACAGAATTGTCGAATTACACGTTTGTCATGGCGGTATTAGAAAGCTTTCTTGCACTTCTTCTAACGCTAATCTTTACGCAAGCAGTACCTATTGTAATTGGTAGAATGACCCCAAGAATTCTTAAGAACGAAGAAATCGTTTGTGCTTTTATACTGATTGCCTCAATTTTAGTAGGCACATCAAATTGGGTATGGCAAGGCGTTCATGTCGATCAGATTCTTGGTGGACTTGCAATCATTCTATTAGCGTATGCTGGTGGTGCTGGCATAGGTGCAGCCATCGGCGTAGTGATTGGGCTGATTATGAGCTTGGCGAACCCAATTGCAATCAGTCAAATTGGAACGTTTGCTTTTGCAGGCTTGTTGGCTGGTCTTCTTCGTGAAGGTAAAAAACTTGCTGTGATGCTTGGATATTTTATCGGCTATATGACCTTGTCCATCTATATGCGACCAGGAGCAGATTTATTACCAATATTTGTAGAAATATTTAGCGTCTTCTTCCTCTTTTCGATCACACCAAAATCTTTAATCGATTATATTACAGGACTCATACCGGGAACGTCCGTCAATATGTGGAATCAGAACGAATATAAGAACAAAGTGAAAGAACTAGTAGCAGAAAAAGTAGATCGATACGGGATTATGCTTCAAGAACTATCGACTACCTTTGAAATGAAAAAAACAAAGCATAATCAAGAGGAGGACTTTCAAAAACTTATTCAACATGTTGCACAGGTGGGCTGTCAAAGGTGTGCACGTCATGAACGTTGCTGGAAGGAAGAATTCTACCAAACTTATCAGAGTTTTGTGGATGTATTTATTCGACTAGAATCGAAAGAAGTACTGGAGGCTCGTAATCTTCCAAAAGGAATCATCAATAAATGTATTGATAAAAAGAATCTCGTAGCAGTATTGAACCACGAATTTGAGTTGTTCCAAAAAGAATATTATTGGAAAGAGCAAATTGCAGAGTGCAGAGGGCTTTTGGCTGAGCAATTAAAAGGAATATCACAAGTAATGGATGACTTATCAAAGGAAATTGCGAAAGAAGGATTGGAATTTTCGAAACAGGAAGTAGAAATTAGCCGTGCTATGGAAAAGCTCGGACTCGCCATTCAACACACGCAAATTATTAACTTAGATCAAGGCAATATCGATATTCGAGTGACGAAGAATGGTTGCCGACAAAAAGATGAGTGTGAAAAACTGCTAGCACCTATGATTACTGATATTGTAGGAGAAAATGTGACAGTAAAAAGCAGAAAGGGCTGTAGCTGTAGCGACGGGGAATGTACCCTAGTGCTAGCATCTGCACCAGTATATGACATTGAGTATGGGTTTGTATCAATCGGTAAAGGGGGAACTTTTATTTCTGGCGATAGTTATGAGGGTGTTGATCTTGGGAACGGCAAGTATGTATTAGCAATTAGTGATGGCATGGGGAACGGCAAACGGGCCCGAGAAGAGAGCCAAGCAGCGATTAAGTTATTAACAACGTTATTACAGGCAGGATTATCGGAGGATACTGCCATAAAGACGGTAAACGCAGCGCTTATGCTACGCTCTTCAGAAGATATGTTCGCAACCCTAGACTTATCTTTTATCAATCTCTTTACAGGTGAGACTAAGTTTATGAAGGTTGGTTCATCTCCTAGTTTTATTAAATCGAAAGACACAGTTGATGTTGTAAATGGCAGAAGCTTACCTGTGGGAATCCTGCAGGATATTCAATGTTCAATCGAAAGAAAGGCGTTAAAGCAAGGAGATATTATACTGATGGTATCCGATGGGATACTAGATTCAATTCGTCATGTAAATGATAAAGAGGACTGGTTAAAAAGAATTTTGGCACAGATTTCTTGTAAAGACCCACAAGAAATTGCAGATACCATCGTAGAGAAAGTAATGAGACATAATAATAATGAGGTTGTAGACGATACCACAGTGCTTGTTGCCAGAATTAAGCATTATCAATGTGATTGGAGCTCTATACAGGTGCCTGGGGTGGAGAAGTTCACCACGAGCATGTCTGCGTAAGTCTACTTCGTGTAAGTTATTAAAATAGTGGCAACTCTATGAAACTATTAAAAATGTATAGAAATAGTAAAACTGGACATAATGGGATACCAAAGGACGATGGAGGTGTCTCATATGGCAGAATTAAAGCAGGTTTTATTAATAACAGATGGATGTTCAAACGTTGGAGCTGATCCAGTAGAAGTCGCTCGCGATTTAGCTCGTCAAGGCATTACGGTCAATGTAATAGGAATCATAGATTATGGCATGATTGGTGAGAAGGGAATCGCGGAAGTACAATCCATAGCACAAGCGGGCGGTGGAATTTGTGAAGTAGTAAAAAGCCAAGACTTGAGCTATACAGTACAAGCGGTAACACAGCAAGCGATGACTATGACAATTGAACATGTTGTCAATCGTCAGTTAAACCAAATGCTAGGCAGCAATCGTGGACTTCAAGCTTTATCACCAGAAGGGCGCGGCGAAGTAGTGGAATGGATGGAAGATTTAAGCGAACAAACCCCGTTAAAGATTATACTACTCATTGATGTAAGTGCTAGTATGAAACAAAAGATGAAAAATGTAGAAGAAGCAATTTATAACTTATCACTTAGCTTGCAAGCAAGATCGGGACCAAGTGAAATAGCCGTCCTCGCGTTCCCTGGCAACGTACAAGACCCTACGAGAACAATCTCTACCTTTACAAGAGAGCCAGGATTAGTTGTAGAGTTGTGCTCTACTTTGCAAGCGCAAGGGGCGACGCCAACGGGTCCAGCGTTAATGGAGGTACAGGAAATATTCGGAACAAGTCATCGTGGCGAGCTAGCAGATTATGTTATGTAAAGTCGATGAACTACAGCTCCGATTTGGGGAAGTTGTGACTGGTTGCTGGAGTAAATCTTCTTACCGAGTGATTCGCGAACTCGGCCGCGGCGCAATTGGGGTCGTATATTTAGTAGAAAACTTAAATAATAATCAAGTGTGTGCGATGAAGATTGCACCATCGATGCAAAATATAGTAGCTGAATATAATCGTCTACGAAAGATACAAAAAGAGGTTCAAAGCCAGCACTTTGGACCTCTTTTATATGAATTAGATGATATAGTAGAGGCACAAGTAAAATATTATTATTATACAATGGAATATATTGAAGGAAGTTCATTGGTTGACAAGCACCGCAACATGACCTTTGATACAAAAGTCCAATCTCTTCAGGAAATTCTAACATATTTACATACGTTGCATCAGAAGCAGTATATTTTTGCTGATTTGAAACCAGAGAATATTCTAATTGAAAATAAAACCGAAAAGATCCGTTTTATCGATTTTGGCGGAGTCGTATCCGTGGGGAAGATGGTAAAACAATATTCTGATTTATATGATCGTGGATCATGGCGTATGGGGAGTCGTAAGGCAGACCTCCAATATGATATATTTGCCTTTGGAATCATTATGATGCAGATGTTCACAAAGCCAGACCATCTCACAAATGCAATAAAAAATACACTGCCGATTTATGCCCTATATGATATAATACACAAGGAATTGGCCCCTTCATTAAAAGTGATTGGTATAAAATTGTTTTCTGAAAAATATAACTCAGCAGACGATGTCCGTAAGGACATACAGAGCTATGTAATTGACAAAAAAGTAATTCAGAATCCTACGAGTTCTACACTCAGGCAAGCGAAGGCTGTAAACGCTTCACAATCAATCAAGGTAACGACATTTTCAATCAAACGAGGATTTCAATGGAACTGGATTGATGGTGCTTTTTGGGCATCCTTCGTTTTTATGGTTGGAAGTCTGATGTTATTTTTCATATAAAGAAAACTTAGTTCAGACGGAGTTTTTACTCCACCGGAGCTCTAGTTGCACTTATTCCGAAGCTTGGCGGCAATTATCGCCCACTTCATAAGTGGGAGTATTAGTTAACGCCGCTGAGATAGAACAGGAGGAAGATCATGGAGACTGCTTACGATTTTGATAAAGCGTTAGAGATATCGAAACTAGCGGGAAAAATCATGCTATATGCAGGCGCAGAAACGTATCGTGTGGAGGATACGATTATCCGAGTCGCAAGTGCATGTGGTATGGAAGCAGATAGCTATGTGACTCCTACTGGATTTTTCATTACACTACATAGAGAGAAAGAAACAGAATCGGCAATCGTTCGCATCAAATACAGAACGATAGATTTAAATAAAGTGAGTCTAGTGAATGGTGTATCGCGTGATTTATCGACTGGACGGATTAATCCGGATCAAGCGCTAGAAAGATTAAAGGAAATTGCAAATCTGCCATCTGAGTATTCACAGTCCTTCATTAACATTAGTGCAGGGGTGGCGAGTGGGGGTTTTGCTTATTTATTTGGTGGGAATCTGTTTGACGTTATGGCGGCAAGTCTTGCAGGGACACTCGTTAATATAGCGGTAAATTTTTTCACAAAAAGACAAGCAGTGATTTTCCTAGCAACTTTTCTAGCGGCACTTGTCGCAGGAAGTACGGCAGTGCTAAGTATAACCATTGGCTTAGGAACCCAACTAGACAAAATTATTATAGGTGCAATCATGCCACTCTTACCTGGTGTTGTACTAACGAATGCAGTGCGGGATATGATTGCTGGGGATCTGGTGTCAGGGGTCGCGCGGTTAGCAGAAGCATTGTTAATTGCATCAGCAATCGCAGCAGGCATAATTGTTATATTGTCGATGGTGATTTAAGGAGGTAACTGCTAGGTGGAGATGTTGTTAGAAGTTTTCTTTGCATTTCTTGCGAGTGCAGGTTTTGCGATACTTTTCCAAGCACCGAAATCCTGTTTATTCGCTGGAGGGATGATAGGAACCGGTGGATGGATTTCATACCGATTATTAGCATTAGTCGGAGTACCCAATATTTTAACACTGTTTTTCGCGGCAATCGTAGTAGCGGCTTTAAGTGAATGGATGGCCCGGGTATTTAAGGTGCCTGTGACGGTATTCGCTGTATCAGGGATTATTCCGCTTGTACCGGGAAGCATTGCCTATTCTACGATGTACAATTTTGCCAGGGGGAATTATATAGAAGGACTGGCATTAGGAGCGAAGACGTTTCTGACGGCTGGTGCAATAGCAGCAGGGCTAGTGTTTGTTGGGGCTTTAGCTAGAATTGTGAAATATCAAGGAGACCAAAAGCATGGCGAATCCATTGCCGATAACAATACGAAATAATGTTCTCGAGCTAGCGAATCAAGCAGTTGTTGTGGGAGTGTCAGGGGGCCCTGATTCGATGGCGCTGCTAGATGTCCTACAATCGCTAAAGGAAGAATTAAACATCCATAGTATTGTTGCACATCTAGAACATGGCTTTAGAGGTCAAGAGAGTATTGAGGATGCAAAATATGTCGAGCAATATTGCCTAAAATATGGCCTGACGTTTGAGATGAAATCTGTTAACATGCCATTTCTTATCGAACAACGCAAAGGCTCTTCCCAAGAGGAATCGAGACGGGAGCGATATCAGTGGTTTCGCGAAATCGCGAAAAAATATCATGCGAAATATGTCTTATTAGGTCATCATGCCGATGATCAGGTAGAGACTGTGCTTATGCGGTTGTTGCAAGGTACTTCGCTAGATGGTCTATCGGGTATGGCAGTCAAACGTCACTGGAATGGGCTGACGATAGTCCGCCCGATGCTGTTTGTCAGTAAGGAAGATATTGAAGCATACTGTAAAGAGCAAGGAATCCAGCCAAGGCGGGACCCATCCAATGCAACGAACAAGTATTTACGCAACAAAGTTAGGAATCATTTAATTCCTTTATTAGAACAGGAATATAATCCGAAGGTAAAGGATGCAATCTTAAATCTTGTAGAGCTAGGGAAAGAAGAAAATGATTATATGCAAACCCTAGCATTGAATAGCCTTAAAGGTCTCTTAGAGGAAGAAAAGCAAGGGAAGTTTTATAAAGTGAATCGAAATGGCTTAATTAATGTTCCTTTACCTTTACAAAGAAGAGTTATTTTACTAATATTATATTATCTTCAAAAGTCCACTAGGTTTGAGAAGAGACACGTCGATATCCTATTACGCTGGATTGCTACTCCTGAATCAGGAGGAATCTTGCAGTTGCCAGGGACAGTGAAAGTGATTCGCGAGGCAGAAGCGATAATCTTTACTACATACGTACATTCCAAGCCAGGAATTGGGGCAATAGAAGCGAGTACGGATTCACAGGTAGTATTACCCTCGGGAAGTCGCATAGAATTTCACGTGTTTGACTATGAGACAGCACGACGAATCAAACCGACACGTAATCTCGTCTTATTTGATTGGGAAATGCTCAAGGAAAAACGATTAACCGTGCGAAGTCGTATCGATGGTGATCGAATGTCTATTTGGGGTATGGAAGGCAGTAAAAAGGTGAAGGATATTCTAATAGATGCGAAAGTACCTGCTCATCAACGCGAGAGCATCCCATTGATAGTATCAGAAGAAGAAATTATATGGGCGGCAGGTGTACGTCGAAGCTCAAAAGCACCAGTTACGGATGATACGAAGAACGTTTTATGCATACAATACATAGAGTGAGGTTTCAGGAGGCCATTATGCGAAATGACGTATTAGAAGTCGTACTATCAGAAGAAGAGATTCAGAACAAGATTATCGAATTAGGAAAGCAAATTAGCAAAGACTACGAAGGTAAGAATCCGCTAGCTATATGTGTGTTAAAGGGCGCGGTTATGTTTATGGGGGATTTGTTGAAACGTATCGAAACAGACGTTGAAATTGACTTCATGGCAGTTTCTTCTTACGGTTCTTCTACTGAGTCTTCGGGTGTCGTTAAGATTGTCAAAGACTTAGACACGGAAGTGGCAGGCAGGCACGTATTAATCGTAGAGGATATCATAGATAGTGGGCTGACATTATCGTATCTTAGTGACATGTTACATAGAAGAAATTGCGCATCGTTAAAAATCGTCACACTACTGGATAAACCACACCGTAGAAAGGTTGATTTACATATTGATTATCGCGGCTTTGAAGTCGAGGATGCCTTCTTGGTTGGATATGGGTTAGACTATGGAGAGAAATATCGTAATGTGCCGTTTATCTTTATTCCAAAGCCTGAGGTGTACTCATAGGGTTTACTGATAAAGAGGCTGTGTTCAGATACTTGGTAACGCCGTTGCGATTAAGAGTCGCCGATTAAGAGTTGCTGAATAAGCCGTAGCTATGGTAACATATATTTTGTACGTTTTTTTATTTCGCCAGTATTTGGTGAAAGTGGGTTGTTGAACCCTGCCCAAATGAGAGAGGAGGCTAGCCATGAACCGCTTTGTCCGCAGCACAGGCTTTTACTTACTGATTATTGTGCTGACTGTAGGAATCATCAATGTGATCGCGAAGGATGGACCTGTCATTGAAGAACTGAAGTATTCAGACTTCCGACAGCATCTTACGAAAGGCGAAGTTATTGATGTAACGATAGTTCCTGACGGTCTAGCATATCGAGCGGAAGGTAAGCTCGTGGATGGTAAAAATTATGTAGTTTACTTGCCATGGACTGAGAAAACCCCTGAAGAGTTACTACAAGTTGGAGACTATGATGTAAAACCGCAAGAGAGGGACTCGGTTTGGATTACTGTATTAACATCCATGATTCCTTTCATTATAATTTTGATTTTATTCTTTTTCTTACTAAACCAGTCACAAGGTGGCGGGAATAAAGTAATGAACTTTGGTAAGAGCAAAGCGAAGCTCTATACGGAAGATAAGAAAAAGGTAACCTTTAAAGATGTAGCTGGCGCCGACGAAGAGAAGGCTGAGCTTGAAGAAATTGTTGAATATTTAAAGGATGCTAGTAAGTTTGTTGCTGTAGGCGCTAGAATTCCGAAAGGGGTCCTTTTATATGGTCCTCCGGGAACGGGTAAGACATTAATTGCCCGCGCAGTAGCAGGAGAAGCTGGTGTTCCGTTTTATAGTATCAGTGGTTCTGATTTCGTTGAAATGTTTGTTGGGGTTGGTGCATCCCGTGTACGTGACCTTTTCGAAACAGCGAAGAAGAATGCACCGTGCATTATTTTTATCGATGAGATTGATGCCGTAGGACGTCAACGTGGCGCAGGTCTCGGTGGCGGACATGACGAACGCGAACAGACGTTAAATCAGTTGCTTGTCGAAATGGATGGTTTTGCTGAAAACAGTGGGATTATCATTATGGCAGCGACGAACCGCCCAGACATTTTGGACCCTGCGTTGTTACGTCCTGGCCGTTTTGACCGTCAGATTACGATTGGCAGACCAGATGTGAAGGGTAGAGAAGAAATTCTTAAGGTTCACTCGAAGAATAAGCCACTGGCAGATGATATTGAACTTGGTGTTGTAGCAAGACGTACGCCAGGATTTACGGGTGCCGATTTAGAGAACTTATTAAATGAGGCAGCGTTGTTAGCCGCTAGAAAAAGTAAAACCAAAATCACGACTTCGGAATTGGAAGAGGCGATTGATCGCGTGATAGCTGGGCCATCGAAGAAGAGCCGTGTAATTAGTGAATTTGAGAAGAAGATTGTTGCGTATCACGAAGGTGGTCATACGATTGTAGGGTTCCACTTGAAGCACGGCGATGCTGTGCATAAGGTATCTGTTGTTCCAAGAGGTGGAGCTGGTGGTTATACTGTCATGCTGCCGAAGGAAGATCGTTACTTTATGACAAAGTCAGAGTTATTAGACCGTATTACAGGGCTATTAGCGGGACGTGTAGCTGAGGAAATAGTCCTTGGAGAGATTTCTACAGGTGCACATAACGACTTCCAACGTGCTACAGAGCTTGCTCGTCGCATGGTAACAGAATTCGGTATGAGTAAGCTTGGGCCAATGCAATATGGTAAACCACAAGAACAAGTCTTCCTAGGTAGAGATTTCCACTCAGAGAAGAATTATAGTGAAGTGGTAGCCCACGAAATCGATACAGAAATTCGTGGTATAATTGCGGATTGCTATAAGCGTGCGAAGGAATTGTTAGAAAAGCACTATGCACAGCTTGAATTAATTGCTCAGGCGTTAATGCAAAGAGAGACCTTAGAAGCGAAAGAAATTGAAATGTTAATTAATAAGGGCTATATTGAAGATGAGAAGGGTATAAAACTCACCTATAACGCTGATGGATCAAAAAAAGTTGACAATGATTTGAAGTTGAAAGATGAAGCCACTAAGGATAAGACAGAGGAGAAAAACGAGTCTGTCGAAGATTCAAAAATAGGTGATCAGGAAGCAACCGACAAGAAATCCGAGTAACAGCTTTCTGAAAAAATTCTTATAAATTTCCGTTTTCATGAATAGTGGTAACTTTGATTTCGGAGAATATAGATTAGAACAAAGAGTGGCCCGCAAGGGCTACTTTTTACATAACGCCAAGTTTTCTTTATAATGCCAGGCTTTCTTTACAATGCTTTCTTAAAACTAAGTGGATATTTTAGTTTTTACATATAGGGAGGGTAATTACTTGAAAAGTGATATCGAAATCGCACAAGAAGCCTCGATGTTGCCAATAGCTGACATAGCGGCGTCTTTAGGGCTGACAGACGATGACATAGAATTATACGGAAAATACAAGGCAAAGTTATCGTTAGAATTATATGAAAGGCTAAAAGCAAAGCCAGACGGAAAGTTAATTCTAGTAACAGCAATTAACCCTACCCCTGCAGGTGAAGGAAAATCTACAACGACAGTAGGGCTTGGACAAGCTCTAAACCTGTTAGGGAAGAAAGCAATTATTGCCCTTCGTGAACCTTCTCTAGGGCCAAGCTTTGGGATTAAAGGCGGTGCAGCAGGTGGCGGCTATGCACAAGTAGTCCCGATGGAGGATATTAATCTACACTTTACTGGCGACTTCCATGCGATTACATCCGCACACAATCTGCTATCCGCAATGATTGATAACCACTTACATCAAGGAAATACACTCAATATCGATGCGCGCAGGATTACCTGGAAACGTGTCGTCGATTTAAACGATAGGGCGCTAAGAAATATAGTGATAGGACTCGGTGGACCACTGCAAGGAGTACCACGAGAAGATGGGTTTGATATTACTGTGGCTTCTGAAGTCATGGCAATCCTTTGCTTATCTGAAAGTCTGATGGACCTTAAAGAACGCGTTGGAAACATTGTCATCGGATACACTTTTGACAATCAACCAATTACAGCTAGGGACTTACAAGCTGACGGAGCGATGACGCTATTATTGAAGGATGCCATCAAGCCAAATCTCGTGCAAACGCTGGAAAATACACCTGCAATTATTCATGGCGGACCATTTGCGAATATTGCCCACGGATGTAATAGTATTATCGCCACGAAAATGGCTATGAAGCTAGCAGATTACACTGTAACAGAAGCGGGATTTGGTGCAGATTTGGGCGCGGAGAAGTTCTTCAATATTAAATGTCGCTTAGGGAAGCTAAAACCAGATGCGACGGTAATAGTAGCTACGGTTAGAGCGCTTAAGATGCATGGTGGTGTAGCGAAGGAAGATTTGAAAGAAGAGAACGTAGCAGCATTAGATAAAGGTTTTGCAAATCTGGCAAAACACATTGAAAATATTAAGCAGTTTGAAGTTCCTTTGGTAGTAGCAATCAATTGTTTCCCTAATGATACTGAAATTGAACTTGAGCGTTTAAAGGAACTATGCAACCAGTGTGGTGTTGAAGTTGCATTGTCGGACGTGTGGGAAAAAGGTGGACAAGGCGGAATCGCTCTCGCAGAAAAGGTAATTCAAATCACAGAGAACCAGTCCAGTTGGTTCCATACGTTATACCCATCCGATATATCTTTAAAGGATAAAATTGAAACCATTGCATGTAGAATGTATGGTGCATCAGGGGTCGATTACACGTCGAAGGCAAGTAAGGACTTAGAGTCTTTAGAAAAACAAGGTCTAAAAACATTACCTATTTGTATGGCTAAAACACAGTACTCATTGAGTGATGATGCAACAAAGCTAGGTCGTCCGGACGGGTTCAGAATTACAGTCCGAGAAGTACGTGCGTCCGTCGGTGCTGGATTTATCGTAGTGCTGACAGGACAAGTATTGACGATGCCTGGCTTACCGAAGGTCCCTTCGGCTGTGCATATGGACATAACAGAGTCGGGCAAGATTACGGGTTTATTCTAGAAAATTTATAAAGCATCTAGCGAGAATTTTCCGGTTCTCTCTCGATGCTTTTTCACATTAATAAAATCGCTTTGTCGAATTGCTTCTCTAAAGCTTGTCGAATACCAAGCTTTCTTAGTGGCTAGAAGGGTTATACTTCAGTCAACAACACATTTGTACTTAGTACACTAAGATGCGCGGCAAAATAATAAGTAATGTTGCAAGTAAAGAGGAAGCAAGTATACTGCGTGTGCGTATATATAACAAGCTCAAAATGACGGAACCAAAAGGTGCAATTAAGAATGATTGAATTAATACTTCTACAGAAGACATATGATGCACGAATTGATTGGCAAACCAATTGGAAGCAGCAACGACACCAGCGGTGGCAATAATAGCAATTAATGTATTAGAATAGCGTTCAATCATATTTTGGATTAAGCTTCTAAAGATTAACTCGCTAATTAATGCTTGAAAGATAAACGCAGCTGCAAACATAATTAAGAATTCATAGATGTTTCCGAACGAGAAACGGATTGGCACATTAAAGCTACCTAGCATCTGGAAGAAGAATCCTAGTGCAAGAGCTGAGCTGATTGAATGTCCCCAATGATGGAAGCTTAGACCAAGGAAATGTCGCTCAGGCCTATTTTTCGAGAAGCTAAACACAATTAATAAGTATAAACAAATCGTTATAATATAACGCCAGTGTTCATCTAACCGATTAGGATAAAGAACAATTTGGCTGATAAAATAAAGACCCAGTACAATTCCCATCATCCACGGGGAATAATGAATCTGCTCATGGAGTTTTCGAAACCTTTTTGTTTCCTCTAAATCAATTGTTAATAGCAGCACTACAATAATCGATGAAATCAACAATAGTGTTAATGTAATATAAGCATACACCAATAGAAATCGATGCGGGTAATCATCGGTAAGAAAAGGGTGTGTGATTTCTAGAAGTGATTGATTGTTTGTAATGTTCTTCAATGAAACCGTACGATTTTCATAATAGGCTAGATATTCCCCTTGCTCTGTATGAAGAAGTGCCATGGACACATTATCATTAGGCGTAAATACGCGCTGATATCCAAAGAGTCTAATATTCACATACAGATCAGTCTCCTTGGCGATTAAGCTATAGGCATGACTCCTCACAAGATTAAAGAAATCATGGCTCTCTTCAAAATTAAAGGCTGCTTGGTTAGCAGTATCTAAGATTTCGTTTTGGTTACTAATTTCGATGGTGTTCGTACTTAGCAAAAGCATAGCAAATTTCTCTTCGTTCATAGGGATATATAATTCTTGTAGAACACCATGATCAGAAAAATCTGTTCCCTCGGGGCTCAAATCATAAGTACCACTACCAATGATACCAACCCCTCTAAGGTTCCCTAGGCGGGTATAAGCAGGGACGATGAATCCCCCTTGATGAAAGTTTGCTTGTAAATAATCAAAGGACGAGAGCGGTAAATCTGCAAAATAATACATCTCGTCGATGAATAAAGACTGGGGTTGCTCGCCGATGCTAGTAGGGAGATATAAAACCGCTGCTATGGCAGTCAATAATGTTAGCATTAAAACTACAATTAAAATCATGGACAAGAAAAAGGTGTTTTGAAACACTGCGAGTCTGCGATAGTTCATAAGTTCCTCCAATTTATCTCAGTAAAAATCCATCTGCTTATGATATAGTAGTGAAATATCATAATAATTCATGTATTATGGTTGTACAACAATGTTCAACATGTAGTATTCGACATATTTTTTACGAAATCCTGCACGGAGGTATGTTTGAATGAATGAAACAGTGAATGCAATGAACTTGGACTTAAAGGAAAAGATTTTACAATTGAAAAAAGAAAGAAATGCAATCATTTTAGCTCACTATTATCAAAGAGCGGAGCTGCAAGAAGTTGCAGATTATATAGGAGATTCATTTGGTCTTGCGAAACAGGCAGCGGAGACGGATGCAGATGTAATTCTATTCTGCGGAGTGCATTTTATGGGAGAAAGTGCAAAGATATTATCTCCTGACAAAATCGTGCTCATTCCTGATGAGCGAGCTGGTTGTCCAATGGCAGATATGGTCAATGCCGAAGGGTTGAAGGAGTTAAAGGCAAAGCATCCCAATGCGGAAGTGGTCGCGTATGTCAATACATCGGCAGCTGTGAAAGCTGAAACAGATATATGCTGCACTTCTTCAAACGCGGTAAAAGTGATTCAATCCGTCGATGCAGAGGAAATCATTTGGGTGCCAGATCGGAATTTAGGTCATTATGTCAGCCAGTTTACAGACAAGAAGATGATAATCTGGGAAGGATATTGTAATACCCACGACAAAGTAACGGCAGCCGATGTAGAATCGATCAAAGCAAAGTATCCAGAAGCGCCGATTGTAGTCCATCCAGAATGTCGTCCAGAGGTTGTTGAACTTGCAGACCATGTTGCGAGTACTGCTGGAATATTAAAGTATTGTCGCGAGTCCGATGCACAAGAGTTCATTATTGGAACAGAATGTGGCATTGAATATATGTTGAAAAAAGAAAATCCAGATAAAAAGTTTCATTTTATCACAAACGTACTGGTATGCCCAAATATGAAGGTCAATAACTTAAAGAAGGCATATCGCGCGTTAGAAACGATGGAGCCACAAATCCAAGTCGACCAAGAGATTTCAAATAAAGCCCGACGCTCTTTAGAGCGCATGCTCGAGGTGCAATAACATGCAATCACGGTATCTAAGTAATGTTACACAAGATTTATCAATCGTCGATACTGGAGCCGTTGTGATTGGCTCCGGTATAGGTGGCCTGTTTGCTGCCCATTGTTTAAGCGAGCATAAAGACGTAGTGCTCGTAACGAAGCGTGCGATTGCTGAGAGTAATACAAATTATGCGCAAGGCGGAATTGCAGCCGCTATTTCAGAGAAGGATTCTCCAGAATTACACCGTAAGGACACGTTATATGCGGGCGTAGACTTATGTGATGAACAAGCTGTGGAGATTCTAGTCAATGAAGGACCACAAAGAATTTTAGAACTCATAGAATTAGGTACCCGTTTTGACATGTTTGAAGGGGAATTAGCCCTCGCTAAAGAAGGTGCTCATAGTTGCAGGAGGATTTTGCGCGCCCGTGGTGATGCTACTGGTGCTGAAATCGTACGTGCTCTAGTAAAGGCAGTGCGCAAGAATCATAAAATTGAAAAACTAGAGAATCATTTCGCAATTGATGTCATTACGGAATCGAATCAAATTCGCGGAGTGCTGGTGCAAGATGATTGTGGGGAAGTAATTTTTTATCGCACGCCGATAGTAGTCTTAGCAACTGGTGGAATCGGCCAACTATTTCGTTACACGACGAATCCAGATATTGCGACTGGTGATGGAGTGGCAATTGCTTATCGCGCGGGGGCGGTTATTTCAAACCTAGAATTCTATCAATTTCATCCTACGGTATTAAGTTATCCTGGAGCCCCGAGATTCCTGATTTCCGAGGCAGTTCGCGGGGAAGGAGCATTACTTAGAAACATTCACGGCGAGCGCTTTATGGTCGATCGGCATGAAATGGCTGAGCTTGCACCACGTGATGTGGTAGCTCGTTGTATCGTTGAAGAAATGGAACGAACGAAAGCTACATACGTGTTTCTTGATATTACACATGAGAAATCAGATGAGTTATATGAAAGATTTCCTACGATATACGAAAAGTGTTTGCAATATGGGCTGGATATCAGTTCTGACTGGATTCCAGTAGCACCGGCTGCCCATTATGCCATGGGGGGCGTGCGCACCAACGAGTGGGGTGAAACAGAAGTAAGGGGATTGTTTGCTTGTGGGGAAGTGGCTTGTACGGGTGTGCATGGAGCGAATCGATTAGCGAGCAACTCGCTTTCTGAGGCTTTAGTGTATGCGAGACGTATTGCTACCAAAGCAAAAGATTTTATACAGGATGAAATGGGACACAGATACCCATACCAACTACCAAACTTAATTCAAAAACCTAACAGCAAGCTTCAATACATCAATGAGCGCCGACTGCGTCTACAGAAGTTAATGCTTCGTTATGTCGGGCTTAAACGCAACAAAGAAGGTTTATTACAAGCATTAGAGGATTTTAAGAAGTTCTCACCGATGGAGGGATATGCTTATAGCCAAGTAAGTGAATTCGAATTTATGAATTTACTAACCTGTGCTACACTCATGACAATGGGTGCTTTAGCCCGGACAGAGAGTAGAGGGGCCCACTATCGACTGGATTATCCACAGACGGAAAACTCGTGGCAAAAAGTAGTATCTATACATAAAGAACGAGGTGTGACTATCGATGATATCAATTTCTAAACTAATTGAATTGGCTTTGGAGGAAGATGTCTTCTCCGGTGATATCACGTCACTAACAACAGTTCCAGCAGATGCTTATGGCCAGGGCATGGTTCACATGAAAGCAGATGGAGTTATCTCTGGAGTTGAGGTAGCACGAGAGGTATTTCGACAAATCGATGAGCGAATACAATTTACCCATTTAGTAATGGATGGAGATATTGTAACCAAAGGACAGACAATTATTACCTTAGAAGGTCCATTGCGCTCGATTTTGACAGGGGAACGGGTTGCGCTGAATTTCATGCAGCGGATGTCAGGGATTGCGACGAAAACACATACGGTTACATCACTGATTCAAGAATTCCCAACGAGGGTGGTAGATACTAGAAAAACAACGCCTCTGTTACGGATTTTGGAAAAGCAGGCTGTACGAGACGGCGGAGGTAAAAACCACCGCTTTGGATTGTATGATGCGGTTATGATTAAAGATAATCACATCAAAGCTGCTGGAGGAATAACGAAGGCTGTGCGGGCAGCCCGTCAAGGGATTCCTCACACGATGAAGATAGAAGTAGAAGTTGAGAATTTCGACCAATTGCGCGAGGCCATTGAGTCTAAGTGCGATATAATTATGCTAGATAACATGAGTCCATCCGATATGAAGTTAGCTGTCGATAGGATTGCTGGCCGCGCTCTTACAGAGGCTTCTGGTGGAATTACGGAACATAATATCATAGAAGTTGCGCAAGCAGGTGTCGATATTATCTCTTTAGGAAGCCTGACTCATACCATTGAAAGCTTAGATATTAGTCTGGACCTATTTGAAAAGAAGAACCAAGAATAAGCGAATAAAGTGGGTGAAGAAGTGCTACTCGTTATGGATGTTGGAAATACCAATATTGTGATTGGTGTCTATGAAGGTGAGTTTTTGAAATATCACTGGCGCATCGCTACGAATCGTGAGAAGACAGAAGATGAATATGGAATTACTGTGAGAAATTTATTTATCGATCGAGGCGTTCAGATTAAGGAAATTGATGCTGTTATTATCTCCTCCGTGGTACCTCCTATTATGTTTGCTTTAGAACGGATGGTAGAGAACTATATAGGCCTAAAACCTCTCATTGTAGGTCCTGGGATTAAGACGGGATTGAATATCTGTATTGAGAACCCGCGCGAAGTGGGGGCTGACCGCATCGTCAACGCTGTTGCGGCTGTGCATGAATACGGCGCACCGCTAATTTTAGTAGATTTCGGTACGGCTACGACATTTTGTGCCATTGATTCCAAAGGTAGTTATTTAGGAGGTGCTATTGCTCCTGGAATTCGCATCTCTACGGAGGCTCTTTTTAACAAAGCAGCCAAACTGCCAAGAATCGAGCTTGTCCGTCCACCGAAGGTGATTGGCAAGAATACGGTTAATTCCATGCAGTCAGGAATCATTTACGGATATATAGGACAATTAGAAGGCATTGTAAAGCGGATGAAGCAAGAAATTGCCCAAGATGATATGAAAGTAGTAGCAACGGGCGGACTTGCAGAGCTCATCGCAACAGAATGCTCTTGCGTAGACGTGATTGATGAGTTTTTAACCTTGAAAGGGCTGCGCATTTTGTATGAGCGAAACACCATAAAAGATAGTTAGAATTAATATAAAGAAACGTGATGAGAAATGCATAATTGCGTTTCTTTTTTTATGCTATATATCATTGTTATCACTAGCCCACATTTGCTATACTATGGAAAAGACCTATAATTCACTAGGAGAAAGTGGGATATAATGTCTGAATTCATTAAAATGAACCGACGCGATTGGATTAAGAGGGCGCTTACAAAGACCAAAGATGCCTCCTTGAAGACAACAATACAAGCCGCTGGAAGTTTCGCTGACTTATCCGAAACATTGAAAGAATATAAGTGGGAGACCTTGATTTCGAATCGCGACTTCACAGTATCGCCCAAACAATTAATGTTTCGTGGGAAGCTGTTATTTCTCGTACGTGTCGATGGGCAGGTAAAGGCACTCCATGGGATTTGTCCAGTAGATCAGCAATTAATATTTTGGCAAGGGCATACGCAACAATTTTTCTGTCCAAGCTGTAATCATAGATATAATTCTTTAGGGAATAGTGTGCGCACAGATGATAGCGATGAAGAAAGGAAAGTTCATTTGCAGGCAATACCGGTACGTGTAGTTAACGAACAGATTCAACTCAAGATTGACTAGTAGCATAAGCATTTTTGTTTTTAATAGAGGAATATTCCAGGAGGGGAAACGATGCACGAGTTGTCGGTCATGTCAGGGATTATCGATGTCGTATCTAATAGTGCTAGAGAAAATGGGATAGAAAAAGTCAAAAAAGTTCGTTTAATCGTTGGGCAAATGTCGAATGCATTGCCAGATGCCCTACAAATGGGCTTTGAAATGTTAAAAGAAACAGGACCTTTTACAGAGGATGCAGTACTTGAGATTGAGTTTATTAAGACGACTGTAAAATGCCTTGATTGCGAATACGAATATCATCCAGAGGAAGGATATATCTTCACTTGTCCTACATGTAAGAGTATCCGAACGGAAGTGATAGATGGGGAACAATTATATGTAGACTATTATGAAGGGGATGAATCCCATGACAGTTAAAATCGATGTGAAACAAAGCCCGATGGAGAAGAACAACGAGCAAGCGGCACTGAATAGAGAGCTATTAAACCAAAAAGGCATCTTTGCCATCAATCTCATGAGTTCGCCTGGCTCTGGCAAAACGACTCTATTAGAAAAGTTGGCAGATATGCTAGGCAAAGAGCTTAATATAGGAATCATAGAGGGAGACCTTGCAACGGAGCGCGATGCTGACAGAATCCGTGCAAAAGGGATTCAATGCATTCAAATTAACACTAACGGTGGCTGCCATATGGATTCGCATATGATTCGCAAAGTATTAGACCAATTCGATTTAGATCAAATGGATCTATTAATTATTGAGAATGTGGGAAATCTAGTATGTCCTTCCTCTTGGGATTTAGGAGAGCATAAGAAAGTTGTTGTACTTTCTGTAACGGAAGGCGCGGACAAGGTGGCGAAATATCCTACGATGTTCCGCAAAGCCGATGCAGTGATCGTAAATAAAGTAGATTTAATTCCATATATCAAATTTGACATGCAAGTCGTTATCGATGACTTACAAGCAATTCGGCCAAATATCGAATTATTCCAGGTTTCAGCTTCTACGGGAGAGAATATGGAGGAATGGTGTGCATGGCTGAAAGGGCATCTGCTGAAGTAGGTAGTAATGATTCAATCATTAGGAAGGCTTTATTGGTAAAAGGCATTGTGCAAGGCGTAGGCTTTCGGCCGTTTGTTTACCGCGTAGCTAGAGACTGTAATCTATCAGGATTCGTTCGCAATACGAGTAAGGGTGTAGAGATTGAAGTACAAGGACCTGTTATTTCGGTAGAGGAATTTATAGTAAGGCTTCAAAAGGAATTACCGCCGTTAGCTCTGATTGAGCAAATCGAAGTAGCAGATCAACCAATAAACGTAAACGCAAATCATAGCTTTGAAATTACTACTAGTTATACCGATATCAAAGGTGATGTGCGCATCCCAGCAGATATAAAGATTTGTGAGGATTGCAAGCAAGACATTCTAGATTCAAGTAGCCGATTTGCTTTTTATCCTTTAACAAATTGCACAAACTGCGGGCCAAGATTTACAGTAATTCGCGATGTGCCCTATGATCGTGCGATGACAACCATGGAACCGTTTGCTATGTGTAAGGATTGCCAAGGAGAATACAATGATCCTATGGACCGCAGATTTCATGCACAGCCGACTGCCTGCCCAGCGTGCGGGCCAGCGCTTCGATTGATGGATTCATCTGGTAACATCTTACATGAGGGTAGCGATTCCTTGAGGCTCCGCGTGATGTTTAAGCAAGCAGCGGAACTGATTCGTTCGGGCAATATTATAGCTATAAAAGGTATTGGAGGTTTTCATCTTGCTTGTGATGCAAATCTTGAACACGCCGTACAGAAGTTAAGAGCAAGAAAGAACAGGCCTCGTAAACCCTTTGCACTGATAGCTAGAAATATTGATAACATCGTAGAACGTTGCAGGGTTACCGCAATAGAACAGGAACTATTAACAAGTCCTCAAGCGCCAATAGTTATCTTGAACAAAAAGGAAATTGCAGACTTTGAGGCGACAGCCCCGGACCTTACGACCATTGGAGTGATGCTACCGTATACGCCATTACATGTCTTGCTATTTGAAATCGGTAATTTGGATTGGCTTTTAATGACCAGCGCGAATCCAAAGAATCAACCTATAACGAAAGATAATCAGGAAGCTCTAGAACAACTATCTGGTATTGCTGACTTTTTTTTAATACATGATCGTGACATCGAACAGCGTACGGATGATTCGTTAGTACGGGTAATAGAGAACAGACCAGTTTTTTATCGCAGATCCAGAGGGTATGCACCTGAGGAAATAAAAGTTCCGCTGGCAATTCCCGAGCAAGAAGTAATTCTTGCTGTTGGCGGTGAGATGAAGAACAGTTTTGCCTATATGAAAGGCAACCACATACGCATGAGTCAATATATTGGCGAGATTGATTCATGGGAAGGAAGGCAGAGCTTTCTACATAGTATGGGGCATTTTGAGCGGCTGTTTAATTATGAGCCAACAATCGTTGCGTATGACCAACACCCCACCTATCAAGTTTCAGAAATTGCTAAGCTCCTGCAATATCGAGAAAAAGTCGAGATTCAACATCATCACGCGCATATGGCTAGCTGCATGGCGGAGCATGGTATAACGGATCAAGTGCTTGGCGTTATCCTTGATGGGACAGGATATGGTGATGATGAAACGCTGTGGGGGACAGAATTCCTTTATGGCGACTATGCTTCCTATGAACGATTGGCATATGGGATTCCATTACCTGTGGTTGGTGGAGAAAAAGCTATTAAAGAGCCTTGGCGAATGGCGATTGGTGCTATCCATGCTATCCATCCTACATCGGGGTTTGATGAAGCGCTTGCTATCTGGCCGGAACGGGAGAAGGAAATACGGGTGTTATGGCAGATGCTTGAGAAAGGGATTCAAGTAGTCAAAAGCTCTGGCGCAGGCAGATTATTCGATACTGTTGCTGCTTTATTAAAGGGATGCGAGATTAGCAGCTACGAGGGAGAAGCGGCGATATGGCTGTCGAATGTAGCAGAGACTTATAGGTGTAAAGGTGAGCTATCTTTATATCCAGTGGTAACGGTAAAGGATGTAGATGGCAAACAGAGTATTGATTGGCGACCAATGCTTGGACAAATTTTAGCAGAAATACGAAGTGATTGTAATCCCGCGCGCATTGCATACAAATTTCATCGCACGCTTGGTGATGCAATAGTTAACCAGGCGATGACGATTTTCGATAAAAAGCAGCCATTAAGTAAGCGGGTAGTCCTTAGCGGTGGAACATGGCATAATGAATTATTACTACTACAGGTAGTAGATGGTTTGCGCAATCAAGGAGTATCCGTGTATTACCACGAAAAGGTTCCAACCAACGATGGTGGGATAGCATTAGGGCAAGCGCTCATAGCAGCAGCCCGTTATAGTATGAAAGATAAAAGGGGGATAATATCATGTGTTTAGCAATACCGGCAAAGGTTATATCGATTGATGGATATTTAGCAGAAGTTGAGTGCTTTGGCAATACGAGAAAGGTAGGTCTTACTCTCCGTCCAGATGTGAAATTAGGGGATTATGTGATGGTCCATGCAGGCTTTGTTATTGAAATTGTAGATGAACAATACGCAATGGAAAGCCAAGAACTATGGAAAGAGATGATTAAGCATGAGCAAGAACAAGGCAACTAACGTCTATCGTGACCCAGTACTAGGGAAAGAACTCATCGAAGCGATTCTTCGCCAAGCAGATATTTTCCAAGAGAAGTTCGGTAGAAAAGCAAATCTTATGGAGGTTTGTGGTACTCATACCGTATCAGTATCAAAGGCGGGGTTGCGTGAAGTTTTCCGAGATAAGATAGAACTTATTAGTGGACCCGGTTGTCCAGTATGCGTGACAAGCCATGAAGATATTGATTATATGATTGAGCTTGGAAAGCAGCAGAACGTCATTCTATGCACTTTTGGTGATATGATGCGAGTACCAGGTTCGGATTCGTCCCTTGCTGAAGAGAAAGCAAATGGCCACGACATCCGCGTACTGTACTCTCCACTAGAAGCACTTGATATTGCTGAAGAGAATTTGGACAAGAAGGTAATATTTTTAGCAGTAGGGTTTGAAACTACGACGCCTGCTATTGCTGCGACAATTGACATGGCAGAGCAACGTGGAATTGAAAATTATTACGTCTTTACAGCCCATAAAATTTGTCCACCAGTAGTAAAACTGCTGTTTCAAGATCCGAACTTAAAGGTCGATGGGTTACTGCTTCCGGGGCATGTTGCTGCAATTGTCGGTCGTAAGGCGTTAGATTTCATTGCTACTGAATATCATGTGCCGAGTTCGATTGCTGGTTTTGAGCCATTAGACGTATTAGCGGGAATGTTTGATATCCTGCGCATGCTCAATAAGGGTGAGGCGGCTGTTACGAACCAATACCTACGAGTTGTAAAAGAAGAAGGAAATATCCCAGCCCAAGAAATGCTAGAAAAATACTTTCAAGCGACCGATTCAAACTGGCGCGGGATTGGGAATATTCCAGGCAGTGGTCTAGAGCTTCGTGACCCGTATAAGAAATATGACGCGCGCACATTGTTTGATATCAAAGTGTCTGCTACTGTGAAAACGAAAGGTTGCCGCTGTGGTGAAGTCCTTTCTGGGTATATCAAGCCTACGGAATGTGGACACTTTGGCAAAAGCTGCACGCCAGTCAGCCCAGTTGGTCCTTGTATGGTATCTTATGAAGGAACTTGTGCTACCTACTATAAATATGAGCGAAAGGTATGATGTAAGTGACAGAGAAAATTCTATTAGCCCATGGTGACGGTGGTAAACTTACCCATGACCTTGTCGATTCAATTTTTGCAAAGCATTTCTATAGTAGTGATCAAGTATTGCCAGATGCTTTCGTGGCAGATAATGAAGAAGGAAGAATTGCCTTTACGACAGATACCTTTGTTGTGAATCCATTATTTTTCAAGGGCGGCGACATTGGTAAAATTGCGATTGCTGGAACAGTGAACGATTTAGCTGTTGTCGGTGCGATACCGAAATACATTAGCTGTGGTTTTATTATTGAAGAAGGTTTTTCAATTGCTGATTTAGAGAAGATTGTTGTTTCCATGGCGAAGACTGCGAACGAGGCACAAGTAAAAATCGTTACTGGCGATACCAAAGTTGTTGAGAAGAATAAAGGCGACGGTGTATTTATTAACACGTCAGGGATTGGGTTTATACCACTACAGAGCCAGTTATCGTATCGTAACATCGCGGTTGGGGATGCTGTTTTAATTAATGGGAATATTGGGGAGCATGGGATGGCAATTATGTCCGAGCGCTCTGGGCTTAATTTCTCAAGTCCAGTGCAAAGTGATTGCCAAGCATTAAACCTGTTTATAAAAAAGCTTATGGAGCATGTGCCAGATGTGCGTTTCATGCGCGATCCTACGCGCGGTGGAATCGCAACAACATTGAAAGAAATTGCTGTGGATACAAGGCTTAATATCATTATCGATGAAGAATCGCTACCGGTTAGTGATGAGTTAATGGGAGCGGCTGACCTTTTAGGGTTAGATCCGTTATATCTTGCCAATGAAGGTAAGGTACTGGTATTCGTTCCTGAGCATCAAGTAGAGCTAGCGTTAGAGATTATGAGAAGCATGCCAGAAGGCATTGGCTCAACGCAAATTGCGAAAGTAGAGGAAGGCAACGGACAAGTATTTTTGCAGACAGCATTTGGCGGCAAGAAAATTATCGATTTATTAGCGGGAGCGCCTCTGCCGCGAATCTGCTAAACTTGCAAGATTTACATGTCGTGTACTTTTATATGGTATCTTTTGTGCTATAATCGTAATAATATGAATAGCTAAGTAACCTTTAGGGGTTGCTTTTTCTTTTACATATATGAGTCAATTAATAAATTGTTCAGGTATATCAAGATTTACGTACAGCATTAGAAGGGCGGTTTAGATGATGCAGCAGGATTACGCAATTAGGGCCACTGGATTTCAAGATAAGGTAAGAATATTTGCCTGTAGAACGACGAATTTAGTCAATGAGATTCATCGTAGACATGACACTTCCGCGACAGTAAGTGCGGCCGTTGGAAGGGTTGCTTCCATTGGTGCGATGATGGGACTCATGCATAAGGGGAATGAAAAGATAACAATTCAAGTCAGCGGTGATGGGCCAGTCGGTCGGATTATCGTGGATGCAGACGCTTGTGGTGTTGTCAGAGGGTACGTCACGAATCCGCAAGTAGATTTCCCGCAAAACGAATTTGGCAAACTAGATGTAAGAAGGGCTGTTGGAACGACAGGAACAATTTATGTGATTAAAGATATCGGAATGAAAGAACCGTATAGAGGCTCGTCAGAGATTATTTCCGGGGAAATTGGCGAGGATTTTACGTATTATTTTACCCAATCAGAGCAGACTCCTTCGGCGGTAGGAGTAGGAGTACTAGTGGATACAGACTTAAGCATTAAAGCGGCTGGAGGGTTTATCATTCAGTTATTTCCAGGGGCGCCCGATGAAGTAGTCCAAGCCTTGGAACAAAGGCTAGCCACTTTGGGTAATGTTTCCAAAAAAATCGACGAAGGTCTCACGCCTGAGGACCTAGTGCATTACATAGCGGGAGATGGTAAAATATTACAAAGGCAGGATATATGCTTTGATTGCAATTGTAGTATTGATCGTGTAAAAGGCATGATTAAACAATTAGGTCTCGCTGAAGTACAGAGTATGTTATCAGTCGAACGACAAGCTGAAGTTGTATGCAATTTCTGCAATGAGAAACACATGGTTTCAGAGAGTGATTTAGAACAGATAGAGAGCGAACTGGAGGGGAAATAGTGAAAGTCAAGGTTTTATGGGGACTTGTAGTTGTTTTATTCATTGCACTTATTATTGCATTATACCAACAACTAACAACTACTGAAGTTGCCCGCATTGAACAAAAGGTGATTTCTGAGCAGGAGTTTGTGAACGAATTAATCAAAAGACACGGCTCTCAGCTTCTAAAAGAAATGATTGAAAAAGAGGCGATTAGCTTTGAAGCAAAGCGTTTAGCAGTAGAAGTCTCGGAAAGGGAGGTCGATAAAGAAATAGAAAAATATAGACATAACTTTATGGATTCTAATAAGGATTTAGAGACACTTTTATTAGAAGAGTACGGAATTGTTCTGGCTCAGTTAAAAGAAGATATCCGTTACAACCTTCTATTAGAGAAGCTAGCTACGTTGGATGTGAAAGTAACAGAGTCTGAGATAGAAAAGTACTATCAAGAGAATATTGACCAGTATAAAGAGCCAGCAAAACTTCACATTCGAAGAATTCTTGTTAAAGATAGGGATGAGGCAAACCGTGTTCGACGCGACCTTCAAGAAGGCGCTGATTTTGCCGCATTAGCAATGGAGGTTTCTCAAGATCGAATCACGGCGGCTAATGGTGGAGATTTAGGTTATATTAGCGTAGATAGTATCTATGTAGATTTTGAAATTATCGATACAGCCCTTCGATTGAACGTTGGTCAATATAGTCAGCCTTTTTATAATTTTGAAGGCTGGAATATTATCTTGCTTGAAGATATAACCGAAGAGAAGTTGTATGATTTTGCAGAAGTGAAGCCGTTAATCCATAGGGAACTCGCGCTACGACAAGCGGCGAAACCGTTAAACGAATATTTGCAGGACTTGATACGGAAACTAGATGTAGAAATCCAGAACCCATTAGTCCAGTCGAATTTGAAATAATATAAATTAAGTATTGACATAAGTATATAGGAGTCGTATTATGAAAGTATATTATTCCAATAAAAATACTCGGATATAGGAGGATGTATATGCGTACTGTAAAAAATATATCGGATTTAATTGGTTTTACTCCAATTGTTAAATTGAACCGTGTAGTTGGAGCGGAAGATGCGGAAGTGTATGTGAAGCTTGAATCTTACAACCCTGGTAGTAGCGTAAAAGATCGTATTGCGTTAGCGATGATTGAGGATGCGGAAAGCAAGGGGCTTTTGAAGGAAGGGTCAACCATCCTTGAACCAACGAGCGGTAATACGGGAATTGGGTTAGCGATGCTAGCTGCGGCTAAGGGCTATCGTGCGATTTTGGTTATGCCTGAGACGATGAGTATGGAGCGCAGAAATCTTCTAAAAGCCTTTGGTGCGGACTTAGTATTAACTCCTGGAGCGGAAGGAATGGGCGGGGCAATTCGTAAAGCCGAAGAAATTGCAAAGGAAAACCCGGATTATTTTGTACCACAGCAATTTAAGAATATGTCCAATCCAGAAGTTCATCGCAAGACTACTGCGATAGAAATTCTTGAGCAAATGGAGAGCAACATTGATGCATTTGTATCCGGCATTGGAACTGGTGGGACGATTACTGGTGTTGGCGAAGTATTGAAAGAGAAGATTCCAAACGTAGAGATTATTGCCGTAGAGCCTATGGCTTCTCCTGTACTTTCAGGTGGAAAACCTGGACCACATAAGATTCAAGGAATTGGTGCTGGCTTTGTACCGGACGTTTTAAATACGAAAGTTTACGATAAAATTCAAAAAGTAGAAAATGAAGAAGCAATGGAGATGGGTCGACGTTTAGCGAAAGAAGAAGGCCTATTAGTAGGTATTTCATCAGGCGCGGCAATCCATGCTGCGATTTTAGTAGCAAAGCGCTTAGGTAAAGGTAAAAAAGTGGTTGTTGTGGCGCCTGACACAGGGGAACGTTACTTAAGCACTGCATTATTCCAGTTTGAGTAAAAACCGCTGGGGATTAATAGTAGCACAGGAACTTAGAGTCGCTTTTGCAAGCGGCTCTTTTTCTGTATCATAACAAAAGTTAGACTGTTCATAGGATAATGGGCGTATATTTAGCAACAGAGTAATGAGAAACTCGCTGATATGTAATACAGTTTGTAACATAAGTATAATATTAGATGTATTGTGAAAATAATTTGAACGTGATATATTTTATATACGCCCAAAACAATCAAGTAGCGCGCAGAAAAAGTTTCGAACTTTACAGTTATGTTACATGTAATGTTTTAGGCAGGAATTTAGTAGTCGATAATATAATAATAGTATTGCAGATGAAAATGCCATGAACTACTAGAGTTTAATTTACTAGAAACTGATTTAGAAAGAAGTAGGAGATTACGTCACAAACGTCAAAACTCCGAGGCGATAACAATGAAACCAACATACTGGTACTTTCCGATTTTTGCGTTAGTAATCGCGGTCATCATGTTTTTTGTATACGACAGTAGGACATCAGATGTAATTGGCACTACGCCGCAGCAAGTCGATACCGAAGAACTAAGTGATGGTCTAGATATTGAAGATTATGCAACTGTTGATGACGCAATCCATGAAATGCCAATTGAAGAATTTGAATTCACAATGTTTGGGCGCACTGGTAAGGTCAATGTGATCCGATATTATGATGAAGAATTGTACCTTGATATGGACTCGATTGCGGGTTGGGATAATAGGATTGTAGATTGGAACGAAGATAAATCTTTATTCACTGCTCCGTTCTTTGGAATGAAATTTTCTGCTCCTGGCGAAGGTTATGACTTTATGGTAGGAGAAACACCATTCTTATTGTATTATCCAATCATTATCCGTTCTGAAATCGTATATTTTCCACTTCACTCTTTAGCCGCTAACTTCGGCGGATATATCTCTAGAGAAGGTGACAATAAAATAAGCTTTAATGTTCAGGATTTGCCAGAAGAAGCAACTGAGACTCCAGAAAATCTACAGACTCCAACGGATGAGAAATCGTCTAGCAAGAAGGAAAAAGAACGTAATATAGTGATTGACCTAACGAAAGTGAAAATGGAACGAGTAGATTTCAAGGTGTTACAAGCCAATGGCAAAGTTGATATCTTTCGATTTGAAGATGAAATTTACTTTGATATGCAATCCCTTGCTGAATATTATGGCAAGTCTATAGCTTGGGACGATAAGACCAAGGAATTTTCGATTCGATTATTCGGAGTCAATTTCCGTGGCAAACCGCAGACGCATAAGCTACAGTTTAATAATGCAACTCTATCGTTTAACTATCCGATAGTTGCAAGTAATAATAGAGTGTATATTCCAAGTTATGCTTTTTCTAAAGAATTAGGTGGCACATTGACGCTAGAAAACAACATGTTAGAAGTGAAATTCAAGAACTATCTTAAAGCAGCATCACTTCTTATTAAGTAGTAGATATTTATTCCATGTGGTTGCGCTATCATTTTATATGATTTTAGCAATATAAAAATCAAACAAAACTCAGGAGGGAACAAATTATGTCTAAAAAATTAGTATGGTTATTCGTAGCAGCTTTCGTAGTACTTGGCGTAATGGCTTTTGAAGCGGAAGAAGCTTCTGCACTTCCAACAATGGGCGCAAACTGTGCTCAAGCTGGATGTCATGATGGCGTTACTCGTAACGCTCCAGGTGGAGGACCAGTTGTAAAGGCTCCAGCAGCACCAAAACCAGCAGCACCAGCACCAAAACCTGCTACACCAGCACCAACTGCACCTTCAAAAGCTCCAGTACCTGCAAACAAAGTAGTAACTGTAGATGCTAAGTTCTTAGATAAGACTGGCAAAGTTGACGTAGTAGTAGTAAACAAAGACGTATATGTAAGTGTTCGTTCAGCAGCAACTTTCTTTGGCGCTACTGTTCAGTACGATGCAGCTACTAAAGCTACAGTTTTAAAGATCAAAGGATACGAAGCAAAAGGCCGTCAAGGTCACAAAGGTTTCTCTATGAACAACAAAGCGTTCATGCTTAACAAACCAATTATTAACGTAGATGGCAAGCTTTATATCCAAGCTCATTCAATCGCTAAGATTTCTGGAGACTTATTAAAAGCTCCTATGAAAGCATCTTTAGCTAAGAACGTTCTTGAAGTAAAGTAATTCAATCATAAACATAAAGTCTCTGCCATGCAGAGGCTTTTTTTATTGCCCTTAGCTTTCTCAAAAGGGCGTATTCCTATTCTTGTTGATGAGAATGTGGATATGCTATACTAGCATAAGAATAGTAGGAGTTTAGTTGAGCTTAGGAGGAAACCGAGATGATTTTGATGATTGATAATTATGATTCCTTTACTTACAACATTGTGCAGTACCTAGGAGAGTTAGGAGAAGAGATTCAGGTCTTCCGCAATGACCAGATTACGATTGAAGAAATAGCGGAGAAAACCCCGCAAGCGATTGTTATATCGCCAGGCCCTTGTACACCCAATGAAGCTGGTATAAGCTTAGATGTCATTCAGCATTTTAAAGGTGCCATTCCGATTTTAGGTATTTGTTTGGGGCATCAATCGATTGGTCAGGCATTTGGCGGCGATGTCGTAAGAGCAGAACGTATAATGCATGGAAAGACGTCTGAAGTAGTACATGATGGAAAGACTATATTTCAAGACATCCCATCGCCCCTTGTCGTGACGAGATACCATTCCTTATTAGTGAAGAAAGAAACAATGCCAGAGTGCCTAGAAATTTCTGCAGAGACTGCAGAGCAGGAAGTGATGGGTCTTAGGCATAGGGAATTTATGATTGAGGGCTTACAGTTCCACCCAGAATCGATTAAAACGGATTATGGAAAAAAGTTAATTGCTAATTTCGTTCACCAGGCGAAGGAGTTTCATAAAAAATAAAAGTAAGGGCATATCTATGGAACAAATACAAAGAATCGTGGAACATAAAAAGTTTCAATATTATCTAAATAAAATCTCGCAGCTAGAGCAGGGCAGACCGTATTGTTTGCACCCGATAGAGCATTCATTAGATGTGGCGAGAATTGCGTATATACTTTGGTTAGAGGAGGGCATTAAGAATTGCCAAGTTTCTCTGCCAAATTTTCATATAAAGAAATGTATATATGCGGCTGCTCTACTCCACGATATTGGGCGATTTCGCCAATATCTATATGGCGAAAGGCATCCTGAGGCAAGCTACTTATTAGCTCAAAGTATTTTAGATGATACTGGCTTTGAAACTCCCGAACAAGAAATTATTTTAGATGCTATTCGTTTCCACAATAGAAATGAGTCAGAGCATGCGATGACGAGAATTTTCCAAAAAGCCGATCGCTATTCCAGAACCTGCTGGAAATGTCGTGAACAAAGCAGTTGCTATAAATTATCGGAAATGGATACACGCCATGGGATTATTTATTGAATGGAAGAGGAGTTTAATGGGATGAACCGACATAATGTTTATTTTCGTTCTATATATAACCAGAAAGAGTTGCAATTGGCGATGTCGAATATAGGAGCGGATTCCCCGGGCATTCACGTGATGAAGCAAAAAGGGGAATTTTTTCATATTGTTATTCATGATGTGAACCTTCGCGCTGCCAATTTAATTAAGCAAGAGCTGCTTAGCAAGGGCGGTGACGCATGTGTCCACAAACAAGTTTCTCAACTTACGGCGGACCATTCCGATATTATGTTATTATGTACTCGACGCGAACTGGAACGAGTAATTTCTAATTTTCAGTCACAACCATTTGGGTTGAAGCAGTTGGCTATCGAGCTAAAAAAAGCACTTACATGCTTCGATATGAAAAACAAACCTACTTTACCAGCTTGGGCACAGTCTTTAAAGCTACCGTTGAAAGAAAGAACATTAATTATGGGTATTCTCAATGTGACTCCAGACTCCTTTTCAGATGGTGGAAGATTTATCGCAGAGGAAAAAGCTGTCGTAAGGGCCCTTGAAATGATTGACCAAGGTGCGGATATATTGGACATAGGTGGAGAATCAACGCGTCCAGGTGCCGTTCCTGTCGATATAGAAACGGAATTACAAAGAGTAATTCCTATCATACATGCAATTAAAAAAGTGACGGAAATACCGATATCGGTTGATACATATAAAGCAGAAGTAGCAAAAGCAGCAGTGGAAGCTGGCGCTGATATGATTAATGATATTTGGGGCCTAAAGAAGGATTCGTGTATGGCTAAAGTAGCCGCAGACACACAAGTGCCTGTTATCATCATGCATAACCGAGCAAACACATTGTACGCTGATCTAATATCCGATATGATTTCGGATTTGCGTGAAAGCGTGCAAATAGCGGAAGATGCTGGTGTCTTATCAGAAAACATCATATTAGATCCTGGAATTGGTTTTGCGAAAGACTACCCGCAGAATTTAGAAGTCATGTATCGTTTGCGCGACATTACGAACTTAGGCTATCCGACGTTACTGGGCACATCGAGAAAGTCTTTAATCGCTAAAACGTTGAATTTGCCAGTGGAAGAACGTATCGAAGGGACCGCTGCAACAGTCGCCCTAGGTATAGAGCGTGGGGTAGACATTGTTCGAGTGCACGATGTGCGTGAAATGAAACGAGTATGCGTCATGATGGATGCAATGGTACGGAGAGGTGATGCGTAATGGACAAGATTCTTATGAAAGGCATGCAATTCTATGGTTATCACGGAGTGTTGCAAGAAGAGCAGATTCTTGGCCAGCCGTTTATAATAGATATCGAACTATATTTACCTCTTTCTGGGGCAGGTATCAATGATAGCATTGACCAAACGGTACATTATGGCATGGTATATGAAGATGTAAAAGCAATAGTAGAAACTCGAAGATTTGACTTAATTGAAGCATTGGCAGAAACTATTGCAACTGAAGTTTTATTAAACTATCCAATCGTAGAAGAAATAAAGGTGCAGATTCAAAAACCGCAAGCTCCGGTGAAAGGTATTTTTTCATATATGGGGGTTGAGATTACAAGGAAGAGGTAGAAGTATGCAGCTAGTATATTTGGGACTTGGTTCGAATATTGAAGATCGATTGTGCTATATTCGTAGCGCCATTCAGAAAATTGATAATTTGCCGCATACACGAGTCGTGGAAATGGCTCCTATTTATGTATCGGAACCTTGGGGAGTCAAGGAACAAACTGATTTTTTGAATACTGTAATTGCAGTTGAAACTACCATCACTCCAGAAGAACTCTTATGCTTATTGCAAGATATTGAAAAAATGCTAGGTAGGATTAAAGAGTATCACTGGGGGCCTCGGACAATCGATATAGATATTTTGTTATATGAGGATTGCATCATTGATACAGATGTTTTAGTCGTCCCTCATCCACACATGCTAGAGCGAAACTTCGTACTTGTTCCATTAAGTGTTCTTAATCCAAGCAAAGTCATCCCGGGTTGTAGAGAACCCATTAATATCCTTGCCCAACGATGTGGGAATGTTGGATTATATGAATGGGAAGGAGATAAAATCGATTGATGAATATACGAGAGGTTACCATCGAATCACCTATTGTTCTTGCACCGATGGCAGGCATTACGAATTATGCATTTCGCATTTTAGCAAAAGAGAATGGATGCGGTTTAGTATGCGCCGAAATGGTTAGCGATAAAGGACTGCTCTTTGGCAATGAACGAACTTCAAGAATGTTGTTCGTTGACCCGCAAGAACGTCCGCTCAGTATGCAGCTTTTCGGTTCAGATGTGGAGAGTCTTGTACAAGCAGCTAAGATTGTAGATGACTCTGATGCCGATATTATAGATATTAATATGGGTTGTCCTGTACCAAAGGTTACAAAACCGGGTGGCGGAGCAGCTTTAATGAAAGACTTGAAGAAAGCAAAAGCCATTATAGAATCTGTAGTGAAAGCAGTAAGTAAACCCGTGACTGTGAAGATGCGCAAAGGCTGGGACGATGATCAGGTGAATGTAATAGAATTGGCTAGCATTGCTGAGGAAGCGGGAGCTAGTGCGATTACTGTACACGGGCGGACTAGGGCACAGATGTATAGTGGCAAAGCAGATTGGGATATTATAAGAGAAGTAGTAAAAACAGTAAAAATTCCTGTCATAGGGAATGGGGATGTAACGGGTCCGGAGTCTGCGAAAGCCCTATTTGATTACACGGGATGTCAGGCAATCATGATAGGACGAGCAGCACAAGGCAATCCGTGGATCTTTAAACGCATACGACACTACCTTGAAAATGGCGAAATATTAGATGAACCAACTGTAATGGAGCGCATCAATACCTGCTTGAGACATCTCGAACTATTAATGGAAGTGAAAGAGGAAAGGGTTGCCGTCCAGGAAATGCGTAAGCATGCAGCTTGGTATTTAAAGGGTTTAAACAAAGCGGCGTTCGTTCGAAATGAAATCATGAAAGCCAACACGAAGGATGAATTAAAAGGGTTGTTACATGCGTTTGCTGCGCAAAAATCCTGATATTGACAAAATCTTAAGCCTTATCATATAATGTGGCAAGGCAAAAAGAATTAACTAACAAAGGATAACCCCCATCTAGCAACATACATATTCTAAAGCACTGTCTATCCAATGACAGTGCTTGTATCATATAGCGATACGGGGAAAGGAGTAAAGAACTAGTGCTATCCTGATTTCTTCCATCATATACTTTACGAAACCAAACGCTATATGGATCGTGCTAAAAGTTTGGGCAATAGATATTATTAGAACCGAGAAAAAAGGAGAGTTTTTATGACTGAGAAAGAAGTAATTTTAACATTGGATGGGCTGAAAAAATTAGAAGATGAATTAGAGCAATTAAAATCAGTAAAACGAAGAGAAGTGGCAGAGAGAATTAAAATAGCGATTAGCTATGGCGATATAAGTGAGAACTCCGAGTATGAAGATGCGAAGAACGAGCAAGCATTTATCGAGGGTCGTATTATCACGTTGGAAAAGATGCTTCGTAACGCGAAGATTATTAATAACGATGAAGTAGACGTCAATGTTGTAAGTGTTGGATCTACAGTCAATGTTAAAGATTTAGAATTTGGCGACGAGATGGAATATAAGATTGTTGGTTCGGCTGAGAGCAATCCGCTCGAAAACAAAATATCGAATGAATCCCCATTAGGCAAAGCATTATTAGGTAAGTCAAAGGGTGCGATGATTGAGGTTTCGGCACCTGCAGGAATTATTAAATATGAAGTCCTGGACATTAAAAAGTAAGTAGCGTGTAAGCTCAGGAGAAATCCTGGGCTTTCCAAAATTTTTGCATAAATATATTGAATCCATATATTGAATCAAACGGATAGAACGGAGTAGGTGAGAATGTTGGGTACTAAACAAAATGATCAACTAGAAATAAACGAGCAACACCAACAGGAAGATTTAAATGAACTTTTACAGATTCGTAGACAAAAAATGCAACAATTAGCGGAAATGGGACAAGACCCTTTCGGCAAGAGGTTTGACAGAGATACCGATGCAGGAAGCATTCATAGTACTTATGGGGTTATTGACAAGGACGAACTAGATCAGCACACAGTTATAGTCTCTATCGCAGGAAGAATCATTACCAAGCGAGGACATGGTAAAGCAAGCTTCCTTCATTTACAAGATCGTACGGACCGCATTCAAGTGTACGTTCGAGAGGATTCTGTAGGCGAAGCAGCGTATCATGCATTTGAGTTATTTGATATCGGCGACATTATTGGAGTTACTGGACAAGTTTTCAAAACAAACCGTGGAGAAACTAGCATCCGTGCAACAGAAGTAGAAATATTGTCTAAATCGTTACGCCCTTTACCAGAAAAGTTTCATGGTCTTAAAGATATTGAACTAAGATATAGACAGAGATACGTAGATTTAATTGTAAACCCGGAAGTGAAAGATACATTTATTAAACGTAGCCAAATCATACAAGCAATGCGCCAGTTTTTAAATGAGCGTGGCTACTTAGAAGTAGAAACACCAACGTTACACACAATAGCTGGTGGCGCTGCAGCGAAACCATTTATTACACATCACAATGCCCTACATATGGACATGTACCTTCGAATAGCGCTAGAGCTTCATTTGAAACGTCTCATAGTAGGTGGATTAGAAAAAGTATATGAAATTGGAAGAGTATTCCGTAACGAAGGGATCTCCACTAGACATAACCCAGAATTTACGATGATAGAACTTTACGAAGCATATGCAGATTATCAAGACATTATGAATCTAACAGAAGAGATGATTGCCTTCTGCTCTGAAAAGGTACTAGGTACTACGGTTGTAGAATATCAAGGGCAGAAAGTAGATTTAACACCAAAGTGGGAGCGTCTTTCCATTGTTGATGCCGTGAAGAAATATTCTGGTGTTGATTTTAGTGTGCAAATGACGGATGAAGAGGCTCATGCCCTTGCAAAAGAGCATAAGGTACAAGTCCAACCGAGTATGACCTTTGGTCACATTCTTAACGAGTTTTTCGAACAAAAAGTAGAGGACAAGCTAATACAGCCAACGTTCATTTATGGACATCCTGTAGAAGTATCACCATTGGCGAAAAAGAATCCTGAGGACCCGCGCTTTACCGATCGATTCGAATTATTCATTGTTGGTAGAGAGCACGCAAACGCTTTTACAGAGCTTAACGACCCAATTGATCAAAGAGAACGCTTTGAAGGACAGCTAAAAGAGCGTCAGCAAGGTAATGACGAAGCACATATGATGGATGATGATTATATTCACGCCCTAGAGTATGGATTACCGCCAACTGGAGGGTTAGGAGTGGGGATTGACAGGCTTGTCATGCTTCTGACGGACTCGCCATCGATTCGTGATGTTATTCTTTTCCCGCACATGAGAGGTACAGAATAAATAAAGACTTTTTTAATGGAGCTTTAATCCAGTTGAAGCTTAGTAAAGCATAAGCAATAAGGGTAGCTAGCGCTGCCCTTTATTACAATTTATACTATCAGAATGTATAAGTTTTTAAATATTGATAGTATAAGTGCAACTAAGGCATTCTCTTCGCCAAAGCTACGAATGCCAAGTTTTCTTTATACAAAATGACGGTCTTGAGTCACGCTTGTCTTGGATATCGCTGAATGCAATACGGTATAACTTAGTTGTACGCAAAATTGCTGTATATACTGCTGAAGAATACTACTGAAGAAATCGCTGTATATACTGCTGAATGAACTTGCTGTATGCCTGCTGAAGAACTCGCTGTGTATATAATTCGTGCTGTATTAATTTACATGTTGCATAATCGTAGACATACATGATAATATAATAATTGTCGCTCCAAATTAACGACATATATTTATAGGCAAGTACCTATAGCTACTAGTCATTTACTAGTACGTTAGCAAGCAATGGATATTAACACAGCGCCTAAAAGAAATTACTAAAATATATTGACACTGCAAACTGGCTGTGATATGATATAAAAGTCGCTAAAAACAAGGCGATAACACAAACGAAACAAACAAGCGTGGGTTGAAGAAAAAACAATCCATCAAAAAGTTCCTTGAAAACTGTATAGTGCAATCATAACAACGTCAATTCTAGCATTCGAAAGAATGCAGACTGTGCAGGACAGCAACCCTGCTATGTTGATAGAACAGACAAACTATTCACAAGTCAGTGACTTCTGACATCAGAATTGAACTTTTATTGGAGAGTTTGATCCTGGCTCAGGACGAACGCTGGCGGCGTGCCTAATACATGCAAGTCGAGCGGATGTGATGAAGAGCTTGCTCTTCTGAACATTAGCGGCGGACGGGTGAGTAACACGTGGGTAACCTGGCTGTAAGACTGGGATAACCCCGGGAAACCGGAGCTAATACCAGATA